>CAYOKJ010000014.1:25285-33042 GCA_964404485.1 uncultured Bacteroidales bacterium
TTAAAAAACTTGTTAACAGTACTTTGTTAATTTTAAAATATAATTTTAGATTTTTCGTTTAGCTTTTTTAAATTTTTGTGGATTAATATCGTTCAATAAAATTTATTACATTTGCTCGATATTTTAGAAATAATTTTTTTAGATATTTATGCAAGAAAAGCAACATACTTTAAAGAGTGAAATAAAAGTTTCCGGTACAGGATTACATACAGGGAAAAATGTTAATATGGTTTTTAAGCCGGCACCGGAAAATCATGGAATAAAATTCAAACGAATTGATGTTAAAAATCAGGCTATAATTGAGGTAGATGTTGATAATGTGGTTGATACATCTCGTGGTACTACTCTCGAACAAAATGGAGCAAGAGTTTATACGACTGAACACGTTTTAGCAGCATTTATAGGATCAGGCATTGATAATGCTTTAATTGAGCTCGATCAACTTGAAACACCAATTATGGATGGTAGTTCAAAATATTTTATTGAAGCTATTGAAAAAGCAGGTGTTGTTGAGCAAAATGCACTTAAAGAATATATTGAAATTTCTTCTGACATTGAATATATTAATCCAGGAAATAAAGTTGAATTATCAGCTTCTCCGGCAAAAGATTTTACAATAAACGTTGATATAGATTTTGGTACAAAAGTTTTAAATACTCAGAATGCAAAACTTAATGATATCAATGATTTTAATAATGAAATATCAAAGTGCAGAACATTTGTTTTTCTTCATGAACTTGATTTTCTTTTGGAAAATGATCTTATTAAAGGTGGTGATCTTAGTAATGCAATAGTTTTTGTAAACAAACATGTGTCGCAGGAAGAGCTTGATCGTCTTGCAACTTTGTTTAACCAGCCAAAAATCAAAGTATTGAAAGAAGGAATACTAAATAATTTAAAATTGCAATACCCAAATGAACCTGCCCGTCACAAACTTCTTGATGTAGTTGGTGATTTGGCGTTACTTGGAAAACCAATTAAAGGTGCTATTACTGCAAAACGTCCCGGACATGCCTCAAATGTTCAATTTGCAAAACTCATTAAACAACAATATTTAAAAAATAAATTGAAAATGAAAGAAGTACCAAATTTTGATTTGAATAAAAAGCCGGTTTATGATATTAATCAGATTAAAAAAATCCTTCCTCACCGGCCTCCATTTTTATTTGTTGACAGAATTCTTGAATTATCTGAAACTCATATTGTAGGATTGAAGAATGTTACAATGAATGAAAGTTTTTTTGTTGGACATTTCCCTAATGAACCAATTTTTCCTGGGGTAATTCAAATTGAAGCTATGGCTCAAACAGGAGGTGTACTTGTATTAAATACAGTTCCTGACCCTGAAAATTATCTCACTTATTTTCTTAAAATTGATGATGTGAAATTCAGAAACCCTGTTATTCCTGGCGATACAATTGTGTTTTCTCTTGAATTGATTTCTCCAATACGAAGAGGTATTGCAAATATGAAGGGAAAAGCCTATGTTGGAAATAAACTAGTGATGGAAGCAATTTTAATGGCACAAATATCAAAAGTGAAATAAAATTAATTACAAAATCAAAGATATGAATCAACCTTTGGCATATGTTCACCCACAAGCAAAAGTATCAAGTAATGTTGTTATTGAACCTTTTGTGAATATTGAAAAAAATGTTATTATTCAAGAGGGTACCTGGATTGGATCAAATGTTACAATTATGGAAGGTGCACGTATTGGTAAAAATTGTAAAATATTTCCCGGTGCTGTTATATCTGCAATTCCTCAGGATTTAAAATATGACGGAGAAGATACAATTGTTAGAGTTGGAGATAACACAACTATTCGTGAATTTGTTACAATAAACAGAGGTACAAAAGCTAATTATGAAACTGTTGTTGGAAATAACTGTCTGTTAATGGCATATGTTCATATTGCTCATGATTGTATTATTGGTGATAATGTAATTCTGGCAAATGCAGCAACACTTGCAGGACATATATTTATAGACGATTGGGCTATTGTTGGTGGTTTAGCAGCAGTTCATCAATTTGTTAATATTGGGAAACATGCTATGATTTCTGGAGGAGCTTTAGTTAGAAAAGATGTTCCTCCATTTTCAAAAAGTGCAAGAGAACCAATATCTTATGTTGGAGTTAATTCTATTGGATTGCGTAGGAGAGGATTTTCAAACCATCAGATAAACTCTATTCAGGAGATATTCAGAATTATTTATTTAAAAGAATATAACGTTAGTCAGGCTGTTTCTATAATCGAAGCTAATGTTCCTGTAACACCCGAACGTGACGAAATACTTTCTTTTATCGCAAAATCAAAACGTGGTTTGATGAAAGGATATACAAATTATCAAAAATCAGAATAAAAAAATTAGACATGGCTAGTACATCAGATATCAGAAACGGACTTTGTATGAAATTTAATAATGAATTATGGTCTGTTGTTGAATTTTTACATGTAAAACCGGGAAAAGGTGCTGCATTTGTAAGAACAAAATTAAAAAATTTAAGAACCGGAAAAGTTCTTGCACACACATTTCCGGCAGGTACAAAAATTGATGATCAGAGAGTAGAACGTAGAAAATATCAGTTTCTTTATAAACAAGATACAATTTTTCATTTTATGAATTCTGAGACTTTTGAGCAAACTTTTTTTGATGAAGATTTGTTGGATGCTCCTGATTTGCTAAAAGAAGGTGTTGTAGTTGAAATTCTTTTCCATGTTGAAACAGAGACGCCGCTTATTTGCGATATGTCTGCTTATGTTGAATTAGAAGTTACTTATACTGAACCGGGAGAAAAAGGAAATACTGCTACCAACGCATTTAAAAATGCAACTGTGGAAACTGGTGCCATTATTAAAGTTCCTTTGTTTATCAATATTGGTGATAAAATAAAAATTGATACTCGAACAAGCCAATATTCGGAAAGAGTTAAGTAGATAAAACTATTCATTGCCTTAAGTGATCAAAAGTTTGTTATACCTAAAGCTAATAGAATAGCTGTTAGATAATTTTATAATTAATTCTAATTACAGGAAATGAAATTAAATTTAGTTCTAAAAGCCAACGAAGTTGCCAAAATTCTTAATGCTGAATATATTGGAAAACTTGATCATAAGATCAGTGGTATAAATGAAATTCACATGGTTGAGCCTGGTGATGTTACTTTTGTTGACCATCAAAAATATTACACAAAAGCATTAAATTCTAAAGCTACAACAATTATTATTAACAAAAAAGTTGATTGCCCTGAAGGAAAAGCATTAATAATTTCTGAAGATCCTTTTAGTGATTATGTTAGATTAGTTGAAAAATTCAGACCATTTAAATCTTGTTTAGATAATATTAGCAAAACTGCCGAAATAGGTGAGGAAACTATTATTCAACCCGGAGTTTTTATAGGTAATAATGTTAAAATTGGGAAAAATTGTATTATTCACTCAAATGTAAGTATTTATGATTTTTGCGAAATAGGAGATAATGTAATTATTCATGCCAATTCGGTAATTGGTGCTGATGCATATTATTTCCAGAGACGTAAAAAAGCTTATAAAAAACTTGAGTCATGTGGCAGAGTAGTGTTGAAAAATAATGTGGAAATTGGTGCTCTTTGCTCAATTGATAAAGGAGTTTCGGGTGATACTATTATTGATGAAGGAACTAAAATGGATAACCATTGTCAGGTTGGTCATGATACGCAAATTGGAAAAAATTGCCTGATTGGATCTCATGCAGCAATTGCCGGTGTTACGAAAATCGAAGATGATGTTATCTTGTGGGGAAGAGTTGCTATAGATAAAGATTTGGTTATTGGAAAAGGTGCAGTTATTCTTGCAACTTCTGGTGTTGATAAAAGTCTTAAAGGGAATAAAACATATTTTGGTGTTCCTGCTGAGGAAGTTAGAAAAAAATGGAAAGAAATGGTTGCGCTCCGACAGCTTCCAGATATTATTGATAAAATAAGATAAATTGTAGCTAATTATTTTTCAGATAATTCATTAGCTCTAGAATCAACGGATTCAGGTTTTTTATTTGTAAAATATAAATCCAAAGTAACAATTATTGCAATAAATCCCCAGAAAGGAATCGAAGCTTTATCCGAATCAAGAAAATTATTTAGTAAGCCATGAACAAAATATGTTATTAGGCCTAAAATAGTTGCCAAACTAATAAGTTTAATTTCTTTGTTTTCCGATTTTTTATAAACTTTAAGTCCGGTAATTATCGTAAATATCACTAATAAAATCATTAATAGTGAACCGGGAATTCCCATTTCGGCAAGAGGACCAATGTATTCACTGTGTGCATTACCCATATCTCCTGCATTAGTACTAATGATAGTTTTTTCTTTTGATCGTTGGTACGAAGCGTAGAAAAACTGATATGTTCCGGGACCCCACCCAAATATTGGTTTTTCATTAAACATTCTTATTGCAGATTGCCATCTGTTTATTCTCTCAAGGTTTGAAGCATCAGACGAAATATTGGAGATCGATTGAATGTGTTCTATAAAATTTTGGGAAGAATCTTGTTTATTCCTTTCCAATGTGTCAAGAATCTGATTTTCGAAGCTTAAAAATAATCCTATAATTACAGCAATGGAAAGAAGTATCCATTTGAATTTGATTTTTAAAAGAATAATAAGATATACAATAAATGAAACTATTAAACTAATCCATGCAGCTCGGCTATAAGAAAAGAAAAGAGCAACTAACAAAATGCTTGTGGTAAAAAAAGCAGAAAGTTTGTATGTACGACTGTAATTGCTATTAAAAGTGAAACCAATAAAAACTGGAATAAAAAATGCTAAAATAGTTCCATATGCTGTATGATCATTATAAAATGGATTCATCACCCAATGTCCGGCTTCCTCGCTAAATCCTCTTAATGCATGATTAAAAATTGTATAAAAAATTACTATCAACAATGGAATAATATAAATCCATGAAAAGCGCTTAATGTTTTTATAATCTTTAAATAAGTGTATTCCAAGAAAATAAAAAGGAATAACAAACCATAAACGGGCTATTAAATATTTTAATGAAATAAAAGGTAATTCGCTTGTGAGACTTGTAAATGCCATCCATAATAGGCTCAATAAAATTATTATTGTAATTGGATGTTTTAATATCTTAATATCAATAGGATTAAAATAAAATAACCTAATTATATAAATAAGTACAACACCGGCCAATAATGGTTCTGTTGGTATTGAAACACCAAATCCTGTATCAAAATTTTTAATATTTATTGCAAGAGGAGTGAAAAAAACAATTATTAGTAGTATTTTATCAAGAGAAATGAAATACAAAACAAATAATAATATGGCAGCAGGAAGTAATAGTAACCAGTAAATTTCTTTTGTTAATAATACAGTGTTGAGTATTATAAATAGAATACTAATTCCATAAACCAATAATATTTTGATTCTTTTTGACAAAATATATTCCCCCCGGATTAATTATTATTTAGAATTTTTGTAAATCTGATAATTTTCAATAATCAATATAACAATAAGTGAAAGAAAGAAAGTTGCAAACGCCGTAATTAAAACTATTAACCATCTTACAGGGTATGCTTTTTTGTCGGCTGGATATGGCTCAGTTATTACATTGGTGTATGTAAGTTTATCAGTAAAAAATCTCTTTGCTATTTCGTATTCGAGTTTTACTGTACCGTAATTTCTCGACTCATTTTCAATATGTTGTTTAACTGCAAGGAGCTCACCACTTTTTTGTTCCATATTTGTTTTTAATCTCATAACTCCTTTGGTGTTAATTTGAGAAGAATTTGTTCCGGATATAGTTCTTAGATAACCTTTGGTAATCTGTTCACTTTGAGTTTCATATTCATACAAACCATATTCGGTACCAAGTTTGTATAATATGTTTTTTAATGAGTCCAAACCTTTTTCTTTATTATCAAGTTGATCCTGATAGACAGAAATTACTTCCAAAGATTTTGTATTATGTAATATTCTGATTTTTTGATTGTAAAAATCAATTATTGAGTTGGTAATATCACAAGCAAATAATGGGGTTTTATCAAAAACTTCAATTTCTACTGCATCGTAGGGAGTTTTGCTAATACTAATATTTTGCCCGTATAAATGGAGCATTGTAGTGTAATAGTACTTGTATGAAGGATCAATTTCATAATGTTTTGCAAGATTAAATTTCTTAATAACACTGTCTTTGATGTCTCTTGATTGAAATATTTGTAACATTTGTTCTGTCTCACTTTCATCAGAATATGGTGCTACATTTGCGGGATAAACAACAGCATTCGATTTGTATAGTGGAGTAATAAACGATGATCCCGAGAATATTACAGCGCATATAACAGATAATAAAACAATAACAAAAAAATGAATCTTCCATTTGAAGATTAATTTTAATATGTTAATATTATTTTTAAAATTTTCCATCTTAATTGGTGTTTTAATAATTTTTGAATCTTTAATAATTTTAATCGATTCTTTATTTTTTTTTAATAAACGTTTAGTATTGAAAAAAGAGATATTTAACAAGTTTTTAAACTTGATTTTTAAAAATTTTCTTTTTTTTTATTTTTTATTTTTTCATAATTTTCGATAATAATGATGACTAAAATACTTAGAAATAATACAGAAAATGTTAAAAAGACAGTAAACAGCCATCTTATAGGATAAGATTTTTTTTCAGCTTTAAAAGCATGGTTTACAATAAATTTCTGTGGTAAAACTTGCTGAGCATCAATTCTGGCATCTTCATACCTTGTTTTTACAATACTAAGTTGTTCAATGTCGTATTCCAATGCATCTCGTAATGTTACATAAGCACCACCATAATTTGCAAGTATATCAAGTTTTTCCTCAAGTCGATTTATGCTTTGTTTATTGCCTTTTGCAATTTCAATTGCAAGCTGTTGATTAATCATTTCTGCTTGAGATTCATAATCGTGTACACCAAGTTTTCTAAGTGTTTTTAATGAATCTTCGACTTCTTTGATTTGTGATTTAAGACGGATGTATTCATTTTCAACAATTATAAATCCTTTATAAGACCTGTCTCTTTTTATGTCGTTTATTGTTGAATCAAGAAGTATTGAAATATCATTAGCAATATCGGCAGCCATTTGCGGGTCTTTATCTAAAACAGAAATTTTAACGGCCATGTATTCAGTTCGTCGGAAAGAAATATTACTTTCGTATTCATTGTTAATTTTTGTCTTGAAGTATTTTTTGTTTTTGTTTATTCCGTAATGATTCCCGAGATTGTATTTTTCAATTATTCTGTCTTTTATTTTATTAGAATTAAGTATCTGTAACATCCTTTCGGTTTGTTCATCTTCTCCAAATTCTAAAATGTCTTTTTCATTATTTATTTTTTTACCAAGCAAAACTTGTGAAATAGAGTTACTTGACGTTGGAAATAGAATTACCGTTGATTTATATTTTGGTGTAATAAAGAAAGGAGAAGAAAAAATAATTGAGATAATAATTGCAATTATTGTAATTATTATCAACGGTTGACGCCATTTGTACAGAAAATAAATAAAACCGGAAGAATCAAAATCTCCGTTATTAAGTATTCGATTAAGCATTATATTGATTTTAATTTTTAAAAATGTGTGCTCAAAAGTAGAAAAATTTATTCATTGAGCAAGTGTTTGTGATAATTATTTGGCTCGATTAATTCATAAACTTAAAAGACAGATTTTTGAATTATACCAATTGAATTTCTAAATTGCTGATAAATATTTTGAAATATTTTTTTC
>CAYOKJ010000015.1:0-32865 GCA_964404485.1 uncultured Bacteroidales bacterium
TCATTTTTGGGATATTGATTTCCAAAATACTTTTTCCGTCAACAGTCCATTCTTTGGCAGTAAAAATTATTTCCGGTTTACAATAAATTTGAGCGGCGGCTTCTACCATATGAAATTCTTCATCTGATCGAACCCCTGCAATTGCACCGTTATCTTTTACTCCGACAAGAAGTTTTCCTCCATCAGTATTTGAAAAAGCAACAAGTGAACGAGCGATTTTTCTGGAATCAGCAATTTCGAATTTAAAATCCTGCTGCTGATGCTCTCCTTCTTTGATTAAATTTTTAATATATCTGCTCACAGTTGCAAATATAAAAAAAGCTTCCTTAAAATGTTAAGGAAGCTTTGAATATTATCTTGTAAATCTGTAACGATTCTTTTTTCGAATCAGCATAAATTATCTATTAAAATTTCTTCAGTATTTTTTTAACTGCATCTTTATGAACTGTAAATCCCATCATTTTTAGTTTTACATAATCTTCACTAAAGAAATAAAATCCAAATTCAGGAGCATTTTCATCATTGTTTCTTGAACCTGAACTTGAGTCTTTTATCAGATACCAATCTTTTCCGTCTTTATTAAGAAATCCAACAAGATGCATTCCATGATCGTCTGTAGTTGTCCGATTCGAAAATCTGAATTGTCGTGCATTTTCGTCAATAAATTCAGAAGGAATATCAAAAGAAGGAATGATAGCACATTGTGTTCCTCTGTCGAAACCGGCTTCTGAAACATCACCACCAATACTCATTGTGTATCCTTTACGGATGGCTTTTTTTAAAATTTCCATATAAACATTTAGTGGAACATTATAATATTCTTTGCTGTGCCACCAATTATCCGGTACTTTATATTCAACTTTTTCCCAGTAAGGTTCTTGCATATAGGATAATATTTCAACATAGTCGTTCATATTGAGTTTAATATAATCTTTTAGAAACGATTTGGGTGTATATTGCACTCCTTTATAACCAAATTCTGTTGGTGGTTCGCCCATATAAAAATTCATAATATCTTTAATTGTAGACAAAACTAATTTCTCATTCCATTCGTTTTGATTTTTTACTGAATTAAGATATGTTCTCATTTCTTTATACATTTGAGCATGTGTATGAAATTTTCTTTCTTCGGGTAAACCATTATAAACTTCCCAAGGAACGATTCCATATTTTTTGTACATGCGTGTAGCAGCATTTCCTTCCGAGCCTTGTGAAAACTCTGATTTACCTCTTGATTGAACAAAACCACGTGCTTTTTCAACATATTCCCAGTAAACTGTAAATATTTCAGAAAGTTTAATTTTTTTACCTGAAAGTCGGAATATCTCACTTTCAAAAAACGAAGTTGTAGAGAAACACCAGCAAGTTCCTGTATTTCCTTGTGAGATAGCCGGATTGTACCATTCTTTTTTGTAAAGGTCATTTTTGTTTGGGAGTTCAAGTCCGCTATGATCCATCTGGAATCTTTTGTCAACTTTTTTTACTTCTTTAATCTCTTTTACTGCACGAATATCTTTAAGAATAGAATTTTGATAAAATCCGGGTTCGTACTCTTTAAAATTTCCTTTGTCTTTTTTCTGTATCTGAGCATTTGCAACACTAAATGCAAATAACAAGATAAGCATTGGTAGAATTATTTTCTTCATAATTTTATAATTTTAAGTGATTTGTTTTTATATGAATTTCATATTTTTTCTGTCTGTTATTTTTTCACAATAATGGCATTGTAATTTTAATTCTCCATCAGGATTTTTCAGCACTGTAAATTTTGAAGAAATATTTTCATTATTAGTGATGCAATTGGGATTTACACATTTAACTGATCCTGTTATTTCAGTTGGAGTTTTCACTTGTTTTTTATAAGTTACTTTATAGTTTCTTATTTCGATTAGAGTTGCGGAAGGTGCTATTAAAGCAATTTTATTTACTTCCTTATTTATAAAAAATTTATCACGAACTTTTATAATTCCTTTTTTATCGAATTTTTTACTATCAAGATTAGTTCCAATAAGAACTTGATTTTCGATATTATCAAGTGCAAGAATTTTCATTACATGAAAAACACTTTTTGCAGGAATATGATCTAATACAGTTCCATTTTCAATAGCTGAAACAACTAATTCTTTTCTTGGTTGATTTTCCATTTTATTTTACTCCTAATATAGAGGTTAATAATGCTTGTCTTACATATACACCATTCTGTGCTTGTTGAAAATAGTATGCTTTAGGGTTCTTGTCAACATCTTCATGAATTTCGTTAACTCTTGGCAAAGGATGTAATATTTTTAGATTATCTTTAGAATTGTCGAGCATACTGTTTTCGAGGATGTAGGCATTTTTTACTTTTTCGTATTCAATAGGATCAGAAAAACGTTCTTTCTGAATACGTGTCATATATAAAATATCTACTTCAGGAATTACATCTTTAAGGTTTGTGTATTGATGGTAAGTTAAATTCTTATCTTTAATATGTTTTTTAACATAACTTGGGAGCTTAAGTTCGACAGGTGAAACTAAATGAAAAGTTGTGTTAAATACACAAAGAGCAGCAACCAACGAATGGACGGTTCTTCCATATTTCAAGTCACCAACAAAAGCAATATTAAGATCGTTAAGTTTTCCTTGTGTTTTTCGTATTGAGTACAAATCGAGAAGAGTTTGTGTTGGGTGTTGATTAGCTCCATCACCTGCATTAATAACAGGTACGGGAGAAACTTCGCTTGCATAGCGAGCACTTCCTTCTTGAGGATGTCTCATTACAATTATATCAGAATAATTGCTAACTGTTAGAATCGTGTCATTAAGCGATTCGCCTTTTTTTACACTTGATGATGATGAATCTGAAAAGCCTACAATTTTTGCGCTTAAACGTGATGCAGCACTTTCAAAACTTAACCTTGTACGAGTTGATGGTTCAAAAAATAAAGTTGCTACAACATAGTCTTCAAGAATTTTTTGAGTTGGGTTTTTTTCAAATTCACCAGCAAGATCAAGAATTTTTATCCATTCTTCTTTACTGAAATCGTTTATTGATACTAAGCTCCTGTTTTTCATTCTATATTCTTAATTATATATTTTTTTCGTTTTAATTTTTCACTAGTAATGGTTTTTATGTACTCTTTCAAATTGATATAAATTGAAGCATCCCTTTTTTATTAAATGTAAATAATATTTATGTAGCAAAAATAATCAAAATATATTACAACAAAAAGGCGACTAAAAAAGTCGCCTTTAAGAATGAATTGTTATTTGCAGCACACACATGTGCCTTTTTTTACAAGTTCTTTATCAATAAGAAAATCGCAAACTACTTTTTCAAGATCAGGATATCCAATTTCATCAAGATCGTAATAAACTCTTGTTGAAGGTTTCTTAATATTGATGATTCTGTTAAGATCGATTGGGGTTCCGATAACAACTGTATCACAATCTGTGTTGTTAATAGTTGTTTCAAGGTCTTTTAATTGTTGTTCGCCATATCCCATTGCTGGAAGTAAAATTCCGATATTTGGATAAATTTTAAATGTTTCGGAAAGTTTTCCAACAGTAAAAGGTCGCGG
This sequence comes from uncultured Bacteroidales bacterium, assembly GCA_964404485.1. Classification (GTDB taxonomy): domain Bacteria; phylum Bacteroidota; class Bacteroidia; order Bacteroidales; family JAIORY01; genus JAIORY01. The sequence continues at coordinate 3,561 of CAYOKJ010000015.1, forward strand.
ATCAACTAATTCTCTGGCACCAAATTTTTTAGCAGCAACTGTTCCTGCACCAAGTTTCATCCCACCATGAGTTAATGTAGGTCCGTCTTCAACAACTAATACCTTTTTACCTCTAATAAGGTCAGGGTTATCAACGCGGATTGGTGAAGCTGCATCAATAACTGTTGCATTTGGATTAACTTTAGCAATGTTATCTCTTACTGTTTGAATACCTTCAGGAGAAGCAGTATCCATTTTATTAATAATAATAGAATCGGCTAATCTTAAAGTTACTTCGCCAGGGTAATATCTTAATTCGTCACCAGGACGATGTGGATCGGCAACTGTAATATTTAGATCTGGTTTATAGAATGGAAAGTCATTATTTCCACCGTCCCAAAGAACAACATCACAACCATCAGGATCGTTTTCAGCAGCTCTTAAAATAGCTTCATAATCAACACCTGCATAAATTACATTTCCTCTAACTACGTGTGGTTCATATTCTTCCATTTCCTCAACAGTACATTTGTGTTTTTTTAAATCTTCTACTGTAGCGAAACGTTGAACTTTTTGCTCGTTTAAATCACCGTAAGGCATAGGATGACGTATAGCAACAACTTTTAAACCTTCGCGCATCAATATCTCGATAACTTTTCTGGAAGTCTGACTTTTTCCACATCCTGTTCTGGTTGCTCCAACTGCAATAAGTGGTTTTACACTTTTTACCATTGTGTCCTTAGGACCTAATAAAGTAAAGTTTGCTCCTGCAGTATTAACGATTGCACTTATTTCCATTACTCTGTTGTAAGGAACATCGCTGTATGAAAATATACATTCGTCAACATTAAGGTCTTTGATTAATTTTGTTAAATTCTTTTCTGCATGGATTGGGATACCTTCTGGATAAAGATCACCTGCTAATTCAGTAGGATACTTTCTTCCATCAATATCTGGAATTTGAGCAGCTGTAAAAGCTACGACATTGTATTGTTCATTCCCACGATAATAAGTATTAAAATTGTGGAAATCTCTTCCTGCAGCACCAATAATAATTACATTTTTTTTCATTTGTAATTGGTTTTAATTGTTATTAATTAATGGTACAAAAATAATTTTTGCAAAGTTAAAATTTTAATGCGAAAAATCATTTATCATTTTAATTATTTATTAAAAAAATTTATGTTTTTTATATCATTTTAGTGGAAATATAAAGATACAGAAATTATTAAATATGGATATACTCAATCAAAAAAGCATATTATTATTCCACCAAATTTGTAAAAGAACCTTTTTTTAATTATAATAAAAAAGGCTGTCAAAATTAAAATGACAGCCAGTATATTTATTTTACTTCATTAACGATTGCCTTAAAGGCTTCCGGATGGTTCATTGCCAAATCGGCGAGAGCTTTACGGTTCAGGTCAATGTTTTTCTTGTGGAGCTTTCCTATAAATTCAGAGTAAGACATTCCATAAAGTCTTGCACCTGCATTTATTCTTTGGATCCACAATCCTCTGAAATTTCTTTTTTTGTTTTTTCTGTCACGATATGCATATTGAAGACCTCTTTCATATGCATTTTTTGCTACCGTCCAGACATTTTTTCGGCGACCGAATTGACCTTTGGTCTGTTTCATCACCTTTCTTCTTCTTTGTCGAGAAGCTACCGAATTTGTTGATCTTGGCATTTTAATTTTTTTTTTCCTTGAGCGTCCTTTTTTAGGCTCTTTAAGCTACAAGCAAGTTAAACAATAATTTTAATTATGCTTTACGCATTAAGCATTTGTCTTACATTTTTCTCATCAGCTTTATCAACTATCGTATCGTAAGTAAGATTACGTTTGCGTTTTTTTGATTTTTTAGTTAAGATGTGACTTTTGTAAGCATGCTTTCTCTTGATTTTTCCGGTTCCGGTTAGTGAAAACCTTTTTTTGGCTCCGGATTTTGTTTTCATTTTTGGCATTACTATTATTTATTATTTGATTTATAAAAAATTTCGATTATTTATTAGTCTTTTTTGGCGTAATAATCAGTATCATTCTTTTTCCTTCAAGTTTTGGCATTTTTTCAACTTTACCAAATTCTTCAAGAGCCTGAGCAAATTTTAATAAAATAATTTCACCCTTTTCCTTATAAATGATATTACGTCCTTTAAAGAATACATCAACTTTAACTTTTGCTCCTTCAATGAGGAATTTCTCAGCATGTTTCAATTTAAACTCAAAATCATGGTCATCAGTATGCGGTCCAAGTCTTATTTCTTTGACAATAACTTTTGAAGCTTTTGCTTTTAGTTCTTTTTCCTTTTTCTTTTTATCGTAAAGGAATTTTTTGTAATCAATAACCTTACATACAGGAGGGTTTGCATTTGGTGAAATCTCAACCAGGTCTAACTCCAATTCATTAGCAATTGTTAATGCTTCTTTTAATTGATATATACCGATTTTTACATTTTCGCCAACAACCCTAATTACCGGAGCAGTGATTCTTTCATTGATACGGTATGGTTCGGGTCTTGCTTTAAAATTCCTCTTAAATCTTGGATTATAAAATTGCTTTGCTATAATTGATCCTCCTTAAATTTATTTTTTATTTATTTGTTTTTTAACTTCTTTATTAATGAGTTGCACGAATTCTTCTATTGTAAATGTTCCTATATCGCCTTCTCCATGTTTTCTCACAGAAACAGTATTTTCATTTTCTTCTTTCTCACCGAGAATGAGCATATAAGGTATTTTTTTCATCTCAGCATCCCTGATTTTTCTTCCTGTTTTCTCACTTCTTGTGTCTATGAGAGTACGAATTTCGGAATTATCAAGCAAATTTAATACTTTTTCTGAATAATCATGATATTTTTCGCTGATTGGTAAAAGGATAACCTGTTCTGGTGTTAACCAAAGCGGGAAATTACCTGCACAATGTTCAATTAAAACAGCTACAAATCTTTCCAAAGATCCGAATGGAGCTCTGTGAATCATCACCGGACGGTGCTTTTCATTATCGTTTCCTGTGTATTCTAATTCAAAACGCTCAGGTAGATTGTAGTCAACCTGAATTGTTCCAAGCTGCCATTCTCTGCCAATAGCATCTTTTACCATGAAATCCATTTTAGGACCATAAAAAGCTGCTTCTCCAATTTCTATTTTTGCATCTAAATTTCTTTCTTTTGCAACTTCAAGAATTGCTTCTTCAGCTTTCTCCCAATTTTCATCAGATCCGATATATTTTTCATTGTTATTAGGATCGCGCAAAGATATTTGAGTTGTGAAATTTTCAAAATCAAGTGCTTTAAAAATTTGCATTACAATATCAATAACTCCTTTAAATTCATCTTTTAACTGATCGGGAGTACAGAAAATATGTGCATCATCCTGAGTAAAACCTCTAACACGAGTAAGTCCGTGAAGTTCGCCACTTTGCTCGTAACGATAAACAGTACCGAACTCGGCATATCTAACAGGCAAATCTTTGTACGAACGTGGTTTGAATTTGTATATCTCGCAGTGATGCGGGCAGTTCATAGGTTTTAGAAAAAACTCTTCTCCTTCAACAGGTGTTGAGATAGGTCGAAATGAATCTTCTCCGTATTTTTGATAATGTCCCGAAATTTTGAATAAATTAACATTCCCGATATGCGGTGTAATAACTGGTTCGTAACCTGCCTTTTTCTGAACTTTTTTTAGAAAATTTTCTAGTCTTTCGCGAAGCATAGCACCTTTTGGTAACCATAATGGTAATCCAAGACCTACATTCTGAGAGAAAGTAAAAAGCTCAAGCTCTTTACCTAATTTTCTGTGATCGCGTTTCTTTGCTTCTTCAAGTAGTTCAAGATATTCGATAAGTTCTTTCTTTTTCGGAAAAGTAATACCGTAAATTCTTGTTAGCTGTTTGCGTTTTTCATCACCACGCCAGTATGCTCCGGCAATTTTTAATAACTTTATTGCTTTAATCTGGCTTGTATCCGGCAAATGTGGTCCTCGACATAAGTCAACAAAATTTCCGGATTCATAAAAACTTATTTCTCCATCTTCGAGTTCGCTGATAAGTTCAAGTTTATATTTATCATCTTTTTTAGTGAAATATTCAATTGCTTCTGCTTTTGAAATATTTCTTCTGGTAAATGTTTGTTTATTTCGTGCTAACTCTAATATTTTGTCTTCAATTTTTTTGAAATCATTCTCCGAAATAGAATATTCTCCAAAATCAATATCATAATAAAAACCATTTTCAATATTTGGACCAATACCAAATTTTACTCCGGGATAAAGACTCTCGATTGCTTCGGCCATAAGGTGAGCAGAAGAATGCCACATTGTAGATTTTCCTTCTTTATCCTTCCAGGTTAAAAGCTTTAAACTTGCATCTTCGTTAATTGCTCTGTTAGCATCATATACTTCACCATTAACTTTTGCAGATAAAACATTTCGTGCTAGACCTTCGCTAATGCTTTTAGCAATATCAAGGGCTGTTACACCTCTATTGTGCTGTTTTACTGAATTATCCGGTAAAGTAATATTTATCATATCGTTAATCTAATTTTTCAAAATTGGGTGCAAAGATAATAAAATGTATAGAGTGCCAATGAAAAATATGTAAAAAATTCAAAAATATTATCCATTAAAAAAAATTAACAAAAAAGCCAAACAAAAAAGTCGTAGTACGACTTCAAGTCGTGCCACGACTTTTACTCTAACAACCAAGCACTTTAATCTCAGTCCGTCTGTTATTTGCTTTTCCTTCTTCGGTTTGATTTGTATCTACAGGTTTTGAATATCCAAAGCCTGTGGATTCAAGTCTGTCAGCGTTTATTCCATTTTCTATCAGGTAGTCATAAACTGATTTAGCGCGATTTTTGGATAGTGTTATATTATGTTCTTTATTACCTGTATTGTCGGTATGTCCGCTTATTTCAAGTTTTACATTTTTGTTAAGGTTTAGAAATTCGATAAGTTTGTTAAGCTCGGTTTTTGAAATTCCTTTAAGCAGATATTTGTCGGTTTCGTAAAAGATATTTTTTAAAACTATTGTAGCACCTGTTTTAATTGGTTTTAACGGAATGTTTTTTATGATGGGTTCCAAACTAAAATACTCATCAGAAAGTTGAAAATGATCGGAATAAAATAAATAGTTGCTTTTAGAAACATTAAGGGCATATTGTTTCCCTGTGGGGAGTACAACAAGAAATTCTCCGTTTTCAGGATCTGAAAATGAATTCACAACAATTTCTGATTTCGATAACTCAATTAATTCAAAATTTGCTTCGAGAGGCTTTTTCGTTTCATAATCAAAAACAACACCTTTTACATATGATACATTTTTTGGCCTGACTTCTTCATAAAAATCAAATTGATAAATATCGAATTTCCCTTTGCCGCCTGGAAGATCAGAAGAAATATAAGCTGTTTTTCCATTAGCATTGATAACTATATTTATTTCATCAAAAATTGTATTTATCGGATAACCGAGATTTTTGGGTTTCTGCCAATTACCATTTTCATCTTTTCTCGAAACAAATAAATCTGCTTTACCCATTCCAGGATGACCTTTTGAGGAGAAGTAAAGTGTCTGATTGTCGAAATGAATAAATGGTGACATCTCTGCTTTTTTGGTGTTTATAGAATCACCAAGATTTACTGGTTTGCTCCATTCATTATTAATAATTTCTGTTTTCCAGATATCTGAACTTCCTTTGCCTCCTGAGCGGTTGCTTGCAAAATAAAGGGTTTTCCCGTCAGAGGAAAAGCAAGGTTGCGATTCCCATGAATTGGAGTTGACAATGTTTCCGAGGTTCACAGGTTTTTGCCATCCATCACCCGATTTTTTTGAATAATATATATCACAACTCCCAAAACCATCATTCAAATGGCATCCCGAAAAAAATAAATATCTTAAATCAGGAGAAAGACATAATGCACCGATACTTCCTGATTCCACAGAGAATTTGTCAAATATTTTTGCCCTGTTCCAGATGCTGTCGGTTTTATTCGAATAACATATTTTTTCATCAAATACAGGGTGTTCTTTTGAATAATTCTTTGAAGGTTGCTTTTTTGTAAAAAACAGTTCAGATTCGTTTATTGAAAAAGAATTGATGTATTCGTCGAATTCGGTGTTAATGCTGTCGCCAAAATTTTCAGGGTTAAATTGCACCGGATGAGAAAACAAATATTGAGCAAATTGAGACTTTTTTAGTTTCACCTGAACAGAATTTTTAGCTTGCGGTGAAATATTTTCAAGGCTTAAAAATGTTTCAAAATTTTCGATTGCTTTTTCAAACCTTCCATTTGAATACTCAATATCTCCTACAATTCGGCATGCACTGGGAAAGAAACCTGCATCTATCGAAATTGCTTTTTCGTATGCAATAACTGCTTCATCAGTATTTTTAGTGTCAAGATAAATGTCACCCAACAAAAGCCATGCTTCAACAAAAACAGAATCTTTTTTTATGATTTTTTTTAACAGTTTTTTAGCTTTTTCAGTATCGTTTGAAATATAGGCTGTTTTAGCTTTTGCAAAATGCCTTGCATTTTTATTATTTGAAATTTGTGAAAAACCAAAATTAGGAAATACAATTAATGCAATTATAAATATAATTATGAGATATTTTTTTTTCATAGATAAAAGAATGCCTAAATGATAAAATGCTTAAATGATAAAATGCTTAAATGATAAAATGCTAAAATGATAAAATGCAAAAATGATAAAATGCAAAAACGTATTTTTATCTAATTATTTAATCATTTAATCATTCATTAGAAAAAAGAACTAAAAAAACAATTATCAACTAAATATGTTATATTTTACTTACTTTTCTACAACAAATTTACGGAATTTTCATATATTTATGTGATTGCAAAGAAATTTTCCATTTAGGGTCTTTCTTGACATAGTCAACAATTTTGGGCAAGATAATTTGCGATTGACTCCACTCAGGTTGAAGAAAAAGATGGCAATCGGGATTAACTTTTTTTGCATTTTCTTCTGCCCATTTAAAATGAATTTCCTCCTGAACTATAACTTTTAGTTCGTCAGCAATACTGAATATACTTTGGTGAGGTGGAGATTGTATTTTTGGTGAAAGACAAATCCAGTCCCATATACCGGTCAGTTTTTTAATTCCCGATGTTTCGAGAAAAGTACGAATATTATTTTCTTTTGCTTTTTGTGTAAAATAATCAAGATTATAAAGCGAAGGTTCACCACCCGTCACAACAACAGCAGTTGCTTTACATTCAACAATATTATTAATAATGTTGTCGACAAAAACCGGAGGAAAATTTTCAGCGTTCCATGTAAATTTTGCATCACACCAGTTACACCCGACATCACAACCTCCAATTCTGATAAAATATGCAGGAGTACCTGTGTGCAGACCTTCACCCTGAATAGAATAAAATTCCTCAACTAATGGAAGCTTTTTTCCGTTTTCTAAAATTTCATTAAGATTATCTGACATTATAATTTTTATATTGATAAAAAAGAATTTCTTAATTAATGATTAATTTCTTCACCTTATAATTATTCCCTGAATAAAGCTTGATAAAATATGTTCCTTTAGAAAAATCATTGGTTTTGAATTTTATCTTAAGTTTATGTTTCTTTATACTAAAAGAATAATTATTGGTATAAATCTTTCGTCCGATACTATCATAAATTTCGAAAGAGTACTCATCTTTCAGCAAATCACTAATTTCGATTTTAAATTTATTTCCATTAACTGGATTTGGAATTATTTTAAAATCAATATCATTTGAAGCAATTTGATCAATACCAGTAGGAGGGAGGTTAGTCCATGTGGCGGTATTAAGTTTGTATATTCTTTGAGGAGTGGTTTGTGTTTTTTCAGCCGAAATAAATGTTTTCTTTCCATTATAATAACAAATTCCTTCGGTTTGTGAACTCGCAATATATGGCAGATCAATTCTTCTTTTGTTTCCCGAAAAGAAATTATCGTCATTGTAATCAAATAATAACCAAACAAAAGGAATCCAAATTTGATTTTTATAACCGATTAAAGTAACTTCATTTTCTTCAATATTAATATCAGCCCCTGTAATCAAACCTTCAACATCAAAATCATCAATATGTTGGGCAATATAATTGCCCTGATATTTTGGCAATTCATACAATTTTGTTTTACTGTTTCCCCAGTTTTTTGAAAAAAGAAAAACTTTTTCTCCTTTAACAATCATAGCTTCACAATCAAAATTATTATTTCTCCGTGATTTTGAAAAGTCTTTCTGATCGTTGTATTCAAAGTCGATAATTTTGCAAGGTACACTTGTGTTTACCGTTACCGGAATGTCATCTTTATCAATAATATATATTTTCAGGTCATCTCGATTTCCTGCATTATTCCCAAAATCACCAATATAAATATGTTCATCATCCTGTGCAATGTCTTCCCAGTCAATATTAGTAGCATTTTGTAAAGTTATTGTTTGAATTATTTGTTTGGAAATAGTATCAACTTTATATATTTTGGGTTCTCCACCGCTATCGTTATGGTTCCAGATTCCTCCTGCATAAAATATCACACCAGAGGTTTCTTCAAGAGGAGAAGGTAGTTCGAAAAAAACCGGTGGATTGTAAACAGTTGCATTGTATGTGCATGAGCCATCATTTTGTGTGGCCTGGGTATTGTAATTATTTGCATTAGGATCTGTGCAGCCTAATGTTTGAGAATTAACTCCTGTAATGAAGCTAAAAACGATTAATAAAATTAAAATTGATTTTGTGAGTTTCATTATTTAAGTATTTTATTGTTACATCCTTTCATGCTTGCATTTTTTCATTGTTTAAACCAAAAAAATCATTTCTAATATTTCTTATTTCTTTACCAATTACAATGAATTACGACAAATTACTAATTGTTTAAATTTTGCTTAAACGCTTTCAGAGTATTCAAAAGAAGCGAAACTCTTGTCATCGGACCAACACCACCGGGAACAGGAGAAATGTAGCTGCATTTCTCTGATACATCATAAAAATTAACATCACCAATTAACTTAAACCCTGATTTAGTTTTTGTTGATTTTATTCTGTGAATTCCAACATCAATAACTACTGCACCGGGTTTAACCATGTCGGCAGTTACAAATTCAGGTTTTCCAATTGCTGCAATTAATATATCGGCAGAAGCACAAATTTCTTTTAGGTTTTTTGTGCGACTGTGACACATTGTTACTGTGCAATTTCCGGGATTTGATTTTCGCGACATTAAAATACTCATTGGTGTGCCCACAATATTACTTCTTCCAAGAATCACACAATTTTTTCCTTCGGTTTCTATTTTTGATTTTTCGAGTAATTGAATAATTCCATAAGGTGTTGCAGGTAAAAATGTTGGCATCGAAAGTGTCATTTTGCCAACATTCTCCGGATGGAAACCGTCAACATCTTTCTCGGGTTTTATACTTTGAATAATTTTGTCACTTGAAATATGATCAGGTAAGGGAAGTTGAACGATCAAGCCATGTACTTCATCATCATTGTTAATAAAATCAATTATTTCAAGAAGTTTTTCTTCGGTGGTGTCAGAAGGATATTTATAAACTGAAGATGTAAAACCAACTTCTTTACAATCCTTTTCTTTACTGTTTACATATGTTTGGCTTGCAGGGTCGTCACCAATTAAAATTGCAGCAAGATGCGGTGCATCCATATCATTATCAATCATTTTCGCTACTTCTTTTGCAATTTCGACTTTAATTTTTTGTGCAATCGCTTTTCCGTCTATTAATTTCATATTCTTGATTCTGGTTTATAACAATAAATGATAAAAAAAACTAATAATCAAATTTGAATACAACTATAAAATTTTCACTATTCACTATAAATTGTTAAATAAGAAAAAACTATCTCTTTGGCATATTACCCATATTGCTCATTGCATTCATCATATTTTTACCACCTTTTCCGGTCATCATTTTCATCATTTTACTGGTTTGGCTGAATTGTTTTATTAATCGGTTTACTTCTTGAATATCAGTTCCACTACCTATAGCAATTCTTCTTCTTCTACTGCCATTTAGTAATTTCGGATTTTGTCTTTCATCAGGAGTCATAGAATGAATTATGGCTTCAATACTTTTAAAAGCATCATCATCAAGATCAACATCTTTTATTGCTTTTCCCATACCGGGAATCATTCCCATTAAATCTTTCACATTACCCATTTTTTTAATGTGTTTTATCTGAGAAAGAAAATCATCAAAAGTAAATTGGTTCTTAGCAATTTTTTTCTGAAGCTTTTTTGCTTCTTCTTCATCAAACTGTTCCTGAGCTTTTTCAACAAAAGAAACGATATCACCCATACCGAGTATTCTGTCAGCCATACGTTCAGGGTGGAAAACATCTATTGCGTCTATATTTTCACCAATACCAATAAATTTAATTGGTTTCTGAACTATAGATCGAATAGTTAATGCAGCTCCACCACGAGTATCACCATCGAGTTTTGTTAGAACCACACCTTCGTAATCAAGCCTGTCATTAAAAGCTTTTGCAGTATTAACAGCATCCTGACCTGTCATTGAGTCAACAACAAAAAGTGTTTCCTGAGGTTTTACAGCTTTTTTGATAGATGATATTTCATCCATCATCTGATCATCTATAGCCAAACGACCAGCTGTATCAATAATTACTGCATTAAAACCTTTATCTTTGGCATGATTGATTGCTCTTTTTGCAATTTTTACAGCATCTTTTTTATCTTCTTCGGCGTAAACTTCAACACCAATTTGCTCTCCAAGAACTTTAAGCTGATTAATAGCAGCAGGACGATAAATATCACATGCTACCAACAAAGGGCTTTTGCCTCTCTTGCTTTTTAAATGATTGGCAAGTTTAGCTGAGAATGTAGTTTTACCGGAACCTTGCAATCCTGCAATTAAGAAAATAGCGGGGTTACCTTTTTCGTTTATATCAACTTTTTCGCTCCCCATGAGTTTTGCCAAATCATCATGGACAATCTTAACCATAAGCTGTCCTGGAGAAATAGCAGTTAATACATTCTGACCAAGGGCTTTTTCTTTTATGCTATTTGTAAAATCTTTTGCAATTTTATAGCTAACATCGGCATCGAGTAAAGTTTTACGTACTTCTTTTAATGTTTCTGCAACATTTATTTCCGTAATATGTCCATGTCCTTTTAAGACTCTTAGCGACTTCTCTAACTTTTCACTTAATCCTTCAAACATAATTGTTGCTATTTTTTTTGGACTGCAAAATTAGTAATTTATAATGACTAAAATTTATAATTAGTAAAATTTTAAAGTGATAAAAATTGTGAACATTTAATTGATAAATTTTTAAAACCGTAAATTTGTAGCATTCTTTTTCTCAAAATAAAAATTCATCAAATAAAAATACTCAATTTATAATACAATGAATTAGTAATTAAAACTACTTTTGCCGATTTGATTGCAACATTAATTTTATGACAGTAAAGCAAACAATTAATAAGCAAAATATTTTGGTTTTTAAACATTGGACCAGAAAGAAATATGGAATTTTTAAATCTCTGGGAAAAAACATCCTGATAAGTGGAATTGTGATGACACTTTCATTGTCATTTAATATCAATTGTTTACAAGCGCAGGTTGATACTTCCAAAATTGACATGAAATTCCAGATGGATGAAATTGTTGTGACAGGGCAGCGGGCACCTGTTCTTTTTTCTGAATTATCAAGAGTTATTACAGTAATTAGTAAAAATGAGATTGAGTGTGCGGCAATACAGGATTTAAACAGCCTGCTCGAATATGTCCTTAATGTGGACGTTCGACAAAGAGGCAGTTACAGTACTCAGTCCGATGTATCAATCCGTGGAGGCTCATTTGATCAAACTCTTATCTTACTAAATGGAATAAATATTTCCGATCCACAAACAGGCCATCACAATTTAAATCTCCCAATCGATATTCAAAGTATAAAAAGAATAGAAATTCTGGCCGGCCCGGCTTCCAGAGTTTTTGGAATAAATGCTTTTAGTGGTGCAATTAATATTATTACCGGAAACTCAAAAGAAAATAATCTAAACCTTAAAGCTGTAGTTGGTGAAAATGGATTTCTTAATACAACTGCATCTCTTTCTGTTAAAACAGGAAAATTAAAAAACTTTGCTTCGTTTACATATTCAAAATCCGATGGTTACCTCCAAAATGAAGAATTAAATAATACAGACTTTAAATCAATAAGTGTTTTTTATAATGGAAAAGTAAAAGTCCTTAATGGAAATACAGAATTTCAACTTGGGATAAATAAAAAAGGATTCGGAGCAAATAGTTTCTATACTCCGATTTATCCAAATCAATTTGAAGCTACAAGAACAAAGTTTGGGAGTGTAAAATATTCATATAAAAAAAATAATATTTCTTTTAGTTCAAACGCCTACTATAGGCGTCATCACGATCGTTTTGAATTATTTAGAATTAATCCTGCATCTTGGTATTCTGGCCATAATCACCACATGACAGATGTTTTCGGTTCAAATAATAATGTTTCGTATTTCTCAAAATTTGGAAAATTTTCGTTTGGTTTTGACTATCGCAACGAACATATTCTTAGTAATGTACTTGGAGAGGAAATGCATAAAACAATTGCTGTTCCTGGTGAAAATGCTGTTTTTACGAAAGAATATCAGCGTACAAATTTCAGTTATTATTTTGAATATTCAATCGTTCTCGAAAAGTTTTCTTTATCAACAGGAATTATGGCAAATTGGAATTCCGGTTTAAATAATAAAGTGAATTTCTTTCCTGGAATTGATTTAAGTTATAGTTTAAATAAAGGATTTATCTTGTTTGCTTCTGTGAATAAAGCTCTTAGAATGCCAACTTTTACAGATTTATTTTATCAGGGACCAACAAATATTGGTAATCCAAATCTCAAACCTGAAGAATCTTTATCTTTTGAAGGAGGATTAAAATACATTGGAAAAGGAATGCAAGGGCATATTTCCACTTTTACAAGAAACGGAACCAATATTATTGATTGGGTTAAATATAATGAAAGTGATAAATGGCAAAGTCGTAATATAACGTCGGTTAATTCAACTGGATTTGAAATATCATTTAATGTTTTGATAGATGAATATTTTGAAAAATCTCCTTTCAAAAAAATAAGAATTAGTTATTCTTTTGTTAATCTTAAAAAATCGAGTGAAGATTTTATTTCGAAATATGCACTCGATAATCTTAAACACAAAATTGCATTAAACATAAATCATAAAATTATTAGCCACTTTAATGCCTATTGGGGAATAACTTATCAGGATAGAGAAGGAGGATTTGTTAAATACGAGCATGGCTCTTTTGGTCAAGAAACTGATTATAATCCGTTTTGTCTTGTTGATTTGAGGATTTATTGGACTAAGCTATCTTATAAAATATTTGTTGAAGCATCAAATATTTTGGACACTGAATATTTCGATTTTGGGAATATAAAACCACCTGGTAGATGGATTCGATTTGGAGGAGAATATAAAATTAAGTGGTAGGTTTTGGAGTACCTAAATTGACCGAAGGTAACATCTAATGCAATGATGTATAAGCAACAAACATTTAATAAATTTTAAAAAATACTTTATTAAAATAAAATTGATTCCAATTAATTATTCTGTAAATAGAAAAACAACTTTAGTAATTTTAAGTACTTTTTTTTACATCCTTGCCGGAACTTTAATTCCAAGCAATTCCATTGCTGTTTTAATAACGCTTCCGGTAAATTTAGAAAGATTTATTCTAAAATTCACTAAGTCATTGTTTTCTTCTTTCAGAATAGAAACTTCCTGATAAAATTGATTATATTCTTTTACCAGATTGTAAACATAGTTTGCAATTATTGCGGGGCTGTAATTTTCTGCAGCCTGATTAATTGTTTCTGTAAAAGTGTATAAGTTTTTTATTAGCTGTTTTTCCTTTGGATGAATATTTATGTTTGCAGGAATATTATCAGAAATATTAATATTACGGTCTTCCGCTTTACGAATAACCGAATTAATACGAGCGTAAGTATATTGAATAAACGGACCTGTATTCCCTGTAAAATCAATTGATTCCTCAGGATTGAAAAGCATGTTCTTTTTTGGGTCAACTTTCAGAATAAAATATTTTAATGCACCCAGTCCTATTGTTTCAAATAGATTTTCAGCTTCAGGATCAGTAAATCCTTCGATTTTTCCAAGTTCTTCAGTTGTTGTTTTAGCAGTTTGGTGCATTTCGTTCATCAAGTCGTCAGCATCAACAACAGTTCCTTCTCTCGATTTCATTTTTCCGTGAGGAAGTTCAACCATACCATAAGCAATGTGTACAATGTTTTTTGCCCAGTTTTTGCCTAGCTTTATTAAAACTTTTTTCAGAACATTAAAATGATAAATTTGTTCGTTACCAACAACATATAATAGTTTGTCTGCATTATAATTATCGTGACGTAGCTGAGCTGTGCCAATGTCTTGGGTAATGTAAACTGAAGTTCCATCAGGACGAAGAAGAAGTTTTTGATCAAGTTTTTCTTCAGAGAGATCAGCCCAAACGGAGCCATCATCTTTTTTAATAAAAATTCCTTCTTTGAGACCGGTTTTAACTATTTCTTTACCGAGCAAGTATGTATCGGATTCGTAATTTGTTTTGTCAAAATTAATGCCCAGTCTTTCATAAGTTTTATCAAATCCATTATATACCCAATCATTCATTTCTCCCCAAAGCTTTCTGGTTTTTACATCTCCCGATTCCCATTTTACGAGCATTTTCCGGGCTTTTTCCATTAATGGAGTTTGTTGTGCTGCTTTATCTTTATCTGCTCCATTTTTAATTAATATTGCAGTTTCTTTTTTATTTTCAGTTTCAAATTTCACATAAAAATCACCCACAAATTTATCGCCTTTAATGTTGGTGGTTTCTGGTGTTTTATTTTCGCCCCACAATTGCCATGCAAGCATAGACTTACAAATATGAATCCCACGGTCGTTTACTAGGTTTACTTTTTTAACTTTTTTGCCACTGGCTTTTAATATATCTGCAATTGAATTTCCGACAAGATTATTTCTTATATGACCAAGATGCAGAGGTTTATTTGTGTTTGGAGAAGAAAACTCTATTACAATGTTTTCTTCTTTAGGTTTTTTAGAATGTCCATATTTTTCATTTTTATGATTTTTAAGAAAGAATTTTAACCAGAAATTATCAGATATTACGAGATTTAAGAATCCTTTAACTACATTGAATTTTTGAATTTCTTTAAGATTATTTTCCAGATATTCACCTATTTCATTTGCTGTTTGTTCAGGCCTTTTTCTTGAAAACTTAAGAAGAGGAAATACAACAATTGTAAGATCACCTTCAAATTCTTTTTTAGTTTTTTGTATTTGAATAAGTTGTTTGTCAATATTTTGCTGGTACAGATTTTCGAGAGCTGCAACAATGTTTTTTATCAAAATTTCTTCAATCATAGTCATATTTCTTGAATTGCAAAAATAGATAATTATTTTTTGTAATTTTATACTTTTAAAATATTTAAGATTTTGATTTTAAAATATATTTGGTAATGATTAAAAAATTATTTCTTTTTACTTTGGCAGGAATTATTTGTTTTTCAAGTTCATTTAGTCAGCAGAAGAATAATTCTCTTGTTGATAAAAGGGATTCCTTTTACCAGGAATATAAGCATTATAAGGATACTATGACTGCTAGAACATGGATAAACATGGTTAATCTGGTAAAACATCTTGAGAATATTGTAATAATTGATGATTCAATACTTAGTAATATTGGTGTTGAAGAGGAGGAAAGTAGTTTGACTAAAGCAGAGCAAAAACTTATGGAAACACGTCAAACTCTTGACCAATTAATTATTCAGAATAATAAAATCAAAGACGATAAAGATAACGCACAGAAAAGATTGTTTTCAGTAGCAGTGATTGCCGGATTATTGCTTATTGCTTTGATAATTATCATAATTGCGAGTATTTCATTAAGATCGAAATACAAAAAACTGGAAAATTACTTCAAAGATACTAACGATGAATTATTGAAAATTAAGGATGAAAAAATATTTGAGAATAATGAAGTTAAAAGTAAAATTGAAATAGTTGAACAAGAAAAAGAACTTATTGAAAATAATCTTCAGGAAGTAAAAAAAGCATTTGAAACTATGAAACTTGAAAATGATTTATATTCTAAATCTACTCAAGGAATAGACAGGGAAACATACAAAGAACTTGCTGAGGAATTTAATGTTCTAAAATCAGAAATAAATAACATTATTATTGAAAAACAAGATTTGGAAAAATCTGTGAAAGAAGTGAACCTGAAATATAATCAAGAACTTGAATATAGAAAACAAATTGAAAATGAACTTAAATCAATACTGGAAAGGTTTAAATAATGTTTTCGGAAAGATTAAATTTTTTCATTCTTCTATCCAATGATTGCCACGAAATATTTAATAATTCAGAAGTTTTGGATTTATTATAATTTGCTTTTTCCAAAGCTTTTTTAATTAAATTTTTCTCGCATTTTTCAAGGTCAAAATTATTTTCTTTATTTAATTCCTCCTGATCGTTAATTGGTTCATTAAAAAAACTGCCAAATGATTGAAAATGCTTAAGACTCAGAATATCATCATCACAAATAATTATTGCTCTTTCAACCATATTTTTTAGTTCCCTTATATTTCCAGAAAATTTATAATTTGATAAAGTGCTAAAAATATTATCATTAACATGAGTAAAGCTCTTTTTCATTTTTTTAGAATAGTCTTTAATAAAATGTTTTAACAGAATTGGAATGTCTGTTTTTCTTTCCCGCAAAGGCGGAATATTAATTGTAAAAGAACACAAACGGTGATAAAGATCTGCCCGAAACTTTTTCTCTTCAACCATTTCTTCAAGGTTTTGGTTAGAAGCAGCAATAACTCTAACATTTATATTTTTAGGTGTATGAGTACCAATTTTAGCAACCTTTTTTTCTTCAAGAACACGAAGTATTTTAGCTTGTTGGCCTAAAGGCATGTCACTTATTTCATCAAGAAAAAGAGTGCCGTTATTTGCAATTTCAAACCATCCTGTTTTGTCTTCAGTTGCTCCGGTAAATGAACCTTTTTTATGACCAAAAAACTCACTTTCTAAAAGAGATTCCGGTATTGCCGAGCAATTTACCGAATAAAAAGGCTGTTTATTTCTGTCACTAAGGTAGTGAATGCCTCTTGCTATAAGCTCTTTACCTGTTCCGCTTTCACCGGTTATCATAACTGTAGTTGTATCAGCTTTTGCAACTTTAGTCATTAAATTTACAGTATCTTTTATTGCTTTGCTCGAACCAAGTAAACGATGTCCAATATCATTTTGCAACTCTTTTGAAAGGATATCATAATTTTTCTTGTATTCTTTAAGTTGAATATTAAGTTTAATAAAGCGTTTGGTTCTTTCTATTGCATTGTTAATTTCTAAAAGCCTAAAAGGTTTTTGAAAATAATCTGAAGCACCGTTGCGCATCGCTTCAATTACAGTTGTCATATCTCCATGTCCCGAAATCATTATTACTTCTATTTCAGGGTACAAGTTTTTAATTTTATCCAACACTTGAATACCGTCCATTTCAGGTAATTTAATATCGAGGATAATAATATCTACCTTTTGTTTTTTCAATATCTTAAAAGCTTCTGAAGGAAGTCCTGCTTTTAAAACTTTGAAATTTCTTTCAATCAGAAATTCTTCAATTTCGTTTCTTACACGCGTTTCGTCATCAAGTACTAATATTTTTAGTTCATCCATATTTAATACTATTTATAATTAGTATTGTAATGTTATTTTGTTTCTTTAAATATTGGTAATGAAATAATAATTTTTGTATTAATATTTTCTTCACTCTCAACATTTATTTCACCGCTCATTTCGTTAATAATGCCATAACTTATTGATAACCCAAGTCCTGTTCCTGATTTTGATGATTTTGTAGTGTAAAACGGATCAAAAATATTGTTAATTTTATCTTTAGAAATTCCAATTCCATTATCTTCAAAATAAATAATTATGTTGCTGTTTGTACATACTGAACTTATTAATATTTGTTTAAGATAATTAGCATCTTGAGTGTTTTTTTCTTTAGCATCAAGAGCATATTTTGCGTTAGAAAACAAGTTAAAAAATACTTGTTCGAGCTTATAAGAATTTCCAAAAACGAAACATTCTTTTTTTAAGTCTAATGAAATTTTAATTTTATGATTTTGATATTGCTTATATATCATTAATATTGTGTTATTAATAACATCAAAAATATCTGTTTTACTGAATTCACTTGTTTGCTGATCGCGGGAAAAAATTCGAATCTGATCGATTATTTTTCTAATTCTTTCTACATCTTCAAATAAATAGCCGAACTTATTTTTTATATATTCAGGACTTATTTTATTTTTGGATAGCTTAAATAAAATATTTTCTAAACCCATTGAAATTCCTCCAAGAGGTTGATTAATTTCGTGGGCAATTCCTGCTGCAAGTTCACCAAGAGATTCCAGTTTTGATTTCTGGATAAGCAGATTTTGTTGTTTCTCTCTTTTTGATAATTCTTCTTTTACTCTTTTTTCAAGATGATAATTCAATGATTCTAACTCTTGAGCTGTTTGTTTTCTTTCAGTAACGTCAGTAACAAAAGTTAGAACAGTAGGTTTGTTTTCCCATAAAATTAAATTTGATTTTAACTCTACCCATATTACTGCTCCTGATTTTTTTATTATTTTAATATCGTATTTTTCTGGTGCGTTTTCGCCTTTTAGTCTTTTAGTATGGTTGCTTTTCACCATTTTTATGAAATCGCTATGGGCAAATTTCAAAAATGATTGTCCAATTAATTCTTTTGGCATATAACCAATTAACTCAACAAGTTTCGGATTTACAAATAGTATTATTTCGTTGGAGGATAAAATAATTCCATCATTGGCATTTTCAAATATTTGACGATATTTTTCTTCACTTTCCGAAAGCATTTTCTCTGCGATTGATTTTTCATTTATTTCCTTTTGTAACTTTCGAGTTCTTTCTTTAACTTTTTTTTCGAGATTAACATTTAGCTCATGAAGTATAATTTCAACATGGTTTCGGTAAATTGCAGAGCCAAATATATTTGCAGCGGCATATAAAGCTTTAATTTCATAAGATGACCATATTCTTTCGTTTATACAATCGTCGAAGCCAATAATGCCCCACCAACTACCATTTAAAAATATTGGAACAGCAATTATTGATTTTATACTCTGTGGTATTAACAATTCTTGTTCCTTTTCAGGAAAATCTTTTACTAAGCCATATATCGGTTTTTCTTTTCTGAAATTATCTACCCATCTCTCAAAACCTGTGCCTACAATTGAAATATTTTGTAAATCAGGATTGTTTATTTGTGGAACAATATTGTTAGCTACCCATTCATATTGTTTGCTTGATAAAAATTCGTTTTTATCATTGTAATGATTTTTTAAAATGTAAACACGGCTTACCTGCATCAATATTCCAAATTGTTTTAAAACCATTGAAATACTTTTTTCACCGTAATTTAATTTTAAAAATTGCTCTGCAGCATAACTCACAGCTCTAAGAATGGCTTCACTTTTTTTTAGATTATTTTCAGCCTTGATTCTTTTGTCAGCTTGAATTTTCATATTCTTTTCAAGAAGAATTTCTTTAGACAACTCATCAATTATAGAGAAAAGTTTTTCGTTTTTTACCGGTTTAAGCAGAAAGCCTTTTACTTCATAATCAATAGCTTCCATAAAGAATTCAGGTTGTCCGTATGCTGACATAATTACAATTCTGGTCTCAGTATCTTCTTCTTTTATTTTCTTTATCATTTCTAGCCCATTCATTTTGGGCATTCTAATGTCTGTAATTATCAAGTCGGGCTTGTATTGTTTATATTTTTTATAACCATCATCACCATCTTTTGCAAAATATAATTTTTCAACACGGTTTGTTAATATTTCCTGATAAATATTTCTAAGAATTTTTTCGTCTTCAATATACAAAAGAGAAATATTGTATTTAGTTGTTTCTTTAGGCATCAGCTTTTATTATTATCTGTCTTAATAACAATTTTTAAAATGATATTATGTTGAAAATATTATTAATAATAATGAACACAAACTTATGAAAAATAATTGTATGAGGTTCTGATAACAAAACTGAGTTTATAATTATTTATTCACTTTCAATTTTTTTTGTTTTTTACAAAAAACTTTTTCAATAATCGAATCTTTTTTCTCCGGCTAATATTTTTATACCAAGATGGTTTTCGATAGGAGTAACCGGACATGAATATTTGTTATTATAGGCACAATACGGATTATAAGCTAGGTTAAAATCAATAATTATTGTATCGGTTTTTGGAATTTTAAAATCAAGATATCTACCGCCCCCATAAGTTTCTTCACCGGAAGTAAAATCGCGGAAAGGAATAAATAAATAATCTTTAAGTTCTGGTTTTTTTATTAATTCAATATTTTGATAAACAGTTAATGATAAGTGGTTTGTATCAATAATCAAATTAATTGTTCCGTATTTTCTATATTCAGGAAGGCGGTTTGTGTTTGTTTTCATTTTAAAAATACTGGTAGAAGTATCAATTTTAAATTGTCCTTTTATTTTGTATTTCTGGTCAAATTCGAAATAATTTAATCCGGAAAATATTTCAATTTGTTCGCTTGAAAGGGGAGAGGTGTCAGGATTTTTGAATTCATGAAATGTTGACCTTCTATGTTCATTTATTTCGTCAATATAATAACCGTTAATTATTTTTTTCAGCATTTTTTTATTATATGAAGAAAAAAACAATTTTATATATAAATATGCAATGGCTTCGCCTGAAACAGTTCGGAATCCACGGCTTGAGTTCCACCATTTATTTTTATCATAACTTACATCCTTACCTGAAATAATTCCTATGTTAAAATTTTTAGGAAATGCACTTCTGAACAATTCTTTGCTACGACGCGAATGACATCCCAAAGTATAAATATTAAAAGATTCGTATTTGCTTTTTGTTTTCTTAAGATAATAAGATAAAGAAACAGCATTAGCATAGGTTCTGTCTTTAATTATATTTCTTGGAATTGCAATTGTTTCGATTTTGTTTTTGTCAAAACCAAAACTTATTAAAGTTTTTTGTGCGATATCAGCAGAAGATTTATATTTCGAAATATAATACCCTCTTTCAGTTGGTTTACCTGTAATTATTATTTTATCATAATTTTTATCATAAAATTCATGCATTACACTTTTTAATACATCATCAGGTAACCAACCTTCAATAACAAGCAATTTGGTATTTATAGGATTGCTGATTGCAAGAAAAGAATTCAGGTTTCTGAAAACAAAAGCAAAAGCTAGAATAATAATAATTAGAATTATCAATTTTCCGGTAATGGTAAATTTTAAGCGTTCTTTTCTTTCAATAAATTTTAACTTTTTCATAATAAATATGTGTTTTACAAATATAGGATAATTTTTAAATAGTACTTAATTCTGAAAGCATTCTGGAGTAATGCATAAAGTGTCTGAAGTTTGAAGTGATACCTTAAGTTTTATTTTAGTAAAAAATTGTATTTTTGTTTTTTATTGAGAAAAATGAATGGAATTTTACTTAGCCAAGCCCTGAATACCGAATCCCAAAACCATAATTAAAAATGGATTACCAAACTCAATTAATTGTTGTGATGGTTGCTTATACAGCCGTAATAATTTTATATGGACTATATCAGGGACGAAAAGTAAAAAACGATGCAGATTATGCAATTGCAGGAAGACAACTTCCCGGATGGGTTGCAGCACTTTCGGAGCGCGCTACAGGAGAATCTTCATGGGCATTGCTTGGATTACCAGGAGCTGCATATGCAACCGGATTAACTGAGATTTGGACTGCTATTGGATGTGTTATTGGAATTATTACTGCCTGGTTCGCAATATCGTGGCGTTTACGCGATGCTGCTGAAAAATATAATGTAACAACATTTACAGAGTTTATTGCCAAAAAGCATGGAGAAATGGGAAAATACTTACGTATTGTTGGAAGCTCTACAATAGTTTTTTTCTTTTTCTTTTATGTGGGGGCGCAATTTTTGGGTGGCGGAAAAACTTTGCACACAATGTTTCAACTTGATGAAAGACTTGGTATGCTTATCATTGCGCTTATAATTGTTCCTTATACTATTTATGGAGGTTTCAGAAGTGTGGTTTATACCGATGTAATTCAAGCAATTGTTATGATTATTGCTCTTGTGGTGGGACCAATTGTTGGAATAATATATATTGCAAACCAGCCGGGTATGTTTGCAACTTCAATTTCCGATGCATTAGAAATGGCAGGACCGTCATATACTTCAATCTATGGAGCAGGAAGTGGTTTTGCAGCGGGGATTGTTATTGCCGGAGGATTTTCCTGGTTTTTTGGTTTTCTTGGCGGACAACCACAATTAAGTACTCGTTTTATGGCAATTAGAAATAAAAAGCAAGTTAAACAAGCCAGAAATGTTGGAACTATTTGGACGATTTTTGCTTATATAGGAGCTTTATCTTTAGGATGGATTGGGATTGCAATTTTTGGTCCTAATAATTTGGCTGACAGAGAATATGTTATGCCGGCTGTTATTTTAGAGATATTTCCACCTGCAATTGCAGCGATATTAATTTCCGGTGCAATTGCTGCAATGACTTCCACTGCAAATTCATTATTAATTTTGTCATCAACTGAATTGTCAGAGAATATCATTAATCCTTTAATGAAGAAAAAAAACAAAAATTCTAATAAAGTTTTATTCAGATCAAGAATGATTACCGCATTATTGGCTGCAATAGCTTTGATTCTTGCTTATGTTTTGTCTTCACAATTGATTTTTACTTTGGTAAGTTATGTTTGGGCAGGTATTGGAGGTACATTTTCAATTGTAATTCTGCTAAGTTTGTTTTGGAAAAAATATCATGGCAAAGCAGCTCTTTTTACAATTATTGCAGGAATGTTGTTTACAATAATTTGGATAACTACCGGTATGGAAGAAATACTCACTACCAGAATACTTACTTTTTTTGTTGCCGGAACTGTTGCTGTTGTTACTACTTATGCGTTTCCTGCTAAAGAAAAAAAAAGTGACTAATTTCAAAACTCTTTACCCTATACCTGGTTATTAAGAAGTTATCACCTTTTGTTCATAAAAAATATTTGTCCGGTTTTTATTTATGCTTAATTATCCTTCTAAATTCATTATTCGTTAATCGATATTCGATATTCATTTTTATTTAGGCTCTGTGATATAAACTCTTAAGCTGTTCTTGTTTTATTGGTATAACAGCTTTATTATCCATAAATCAAACGCTTGGTTTTTTCTATCTCTTTAATAAAATAAGGGTTTTTAAGTGAGCTTTCTGTAACTATATCAATTTCATAATTTAAAATTAGTTTCTACAAATCAATGTTTTTTTTCTATTGATGTTGTTCCCTCAATAAATCATTAACAGTTTTAACAGGATTAAAAGTAATAATTGGTGTTTCCACAAAAATTGTAATCCAGTCAGCCATAGCTCCATTCCAAAGCCCTGGTAATTCCTGTGCTTTAAGTTGGTTTCCATTTTTTGATTTTATAGAAATAAATCCGGTAGCAGGATCAACAAATTTTCTTAAATCAAACTGCTCTCCTTTGTAGTTTTGTACTCCGCAAACGAGGTCAACAGGGTTAAAATGTGTTGCTTTATTAATTATTTCCTTTTGCAACTCAACATCGAAGTTAATTTGCGAGGATTCAACTATTTGTAATGAAATTTCTCTATCGGAATTTAAAACTTTAAAAGGTCCGCCACCGGGTTCTCCTTCATTTTTTACCATTCCGCAGATTCTTATTGGACGGTTTATTTTAGTGAAAAGATATTCTGTTTTTTCTTTTTCGGAAAGTTTGTTGAAGTCTTTTTTAATATCAATATTTAGTTCCTCTTTTGCAAAATTCCTAACTTCTTGTAATTTATCTTGATCAATATTTTCATTTTCAAGTAAATGTAAATATTTAAAAGTTTTTGTTTGAAGTTTAAGTAAATATCCGGCAATTACTTTTTTGTAAATATAAGTAGGCTCTCTTAATTTATCAGGAACAATATTGTCAATGTTTTTAATAAAAATAATATCTCCACCAATATCATTCAGATTTTCGATTAAAGCACCATGCCCTCCGGGACGAAATAATATACTGTTATCTGTTTCGCGAAAAGGTTTGTTTTCTAAGTCAACTGCAATAATATCAGTTGATGGTTTTTGCTCGGAGTATGAAATAAAATATTCAACATTAAACTTTTCCTCGAACTTTCTTTTTACGATATTTATCTGTTTAATAAAGCTTTCCTTATGTTCGGGAGAAACTGTAAAATGAATGAATGCTCTGTTGTTTTTGTCTTTGCAATATTTTGCTCCTTCCACAAGATGTTCTTCAATGGACATTCGCGAACCTTCTGGATAATTATGAAACTTAAGCAATCCTTTAGGTTTCTGAGCATAATTCAAACCGTTTTCGTCGAGCAGGAATTTAACTATTGTAACATAATCTTTGTTTGCAAGACATTCTTCAATATCATATTCGTTTTTACTCATAATTTCTTTGAGGTCATCATAAAATGCAATATCTCTGATATTTTCCAAAAAGTAATAAACCGAATTAAAACCCTTGTCGCTGATTAGTTTTTCATAATCTTCATCTGTGCCTTTGTAATTTTCAATAAATTCAAATAAATGTTTGAACATACGACTTGCTGCACCAGATGCCGGAACAAATTTCAAAATGTTTCTTTTTAAACTTTCTCTAGAATAAAAATCAACAAGTTTTTCTATTTCCTTATCACCAAACGCAATTATTCCATTGTTTTTTGTTGCGGCTGCATATAAGTTAATAAATTCAAAACCTTCCTTAAAATTTTTAATCTGTTCATAAATTGTTTTAACTTTAATACCTTTTGACTTGAATTGAGAGATGTCTTTTTCTGTGAACATAAATTTGGTGTTAATTGTTTTTGTTACAAAAATATAAAATCTTATTAATTAATTTCATTGTTATTTATTTTCTTAATGCTTAATTTTTGATCCTTGTTTCTGAAAACTCAAAACTATAAATTTTCTCAAATATATTTTGCATTATTAATAAAAAAATATCTAAATTTGCATCCGCATAAAGCCCAGGTGGCGGAATTGGTAGACGCGCATGGTTGAGGGCCATGTGTCATATTAGACGTGCAAGTTCGATTCTTGTTCTGGGCACTTAAGGGAAGTGACGGTTGATAATTAATCAGCCGTTTTTTCTTTTGAATTTATTAATATACTGCCCAAGTGGTGAAATTGGTAGACACGCTACATTCAGGGTGTAGTGACTGCAAAGTCGTGCAAGTTCGAGTCTTGTCTTGGGCACTTAAACTTTAGTATAAATATATTTTATTACTGAAAATATTTTGGAAATCAATTATGGGAAAACGATTTTATATATCTTTTATATTTTTCCTCTTTTTAAGTCCGGTATTTATTATTTCTCAAAATTATATTGTTTTTTCAGAACTTACTGATGAAAGTTATATTTTTGATAACGAAGCTTCATTAATAAACAAACATTCTATTTCAAACTATTTTCTTCACGAATTAGCACTTGGTAATACATCAACAAGTGTTGGATTTTCTTATAATTATAATTATCAGTTTAATAAAGTTATAATAAATCAAAACAAGAATTATTCGATTGCAAAAATTGATATTATTTCTAAATCTTGTTCAGGAGATGTTTATTATAAAGGATTTAGTGTTTCCGATGAATTGAAACCTTCCTTAATTAGTTTTGTTTTAGATGTTTATTCTGATAATGTTATTATTGTAAGTCGCACTTATTCAGGTATTCACCTTGACAGAGATAAAGTAAAAATGCCTGATTTTCCATTTAAATATCATTATTCAGGACAAAATCTTAATTTAAAGATACGTGACATAAGATTTAAATATAGTGATCGAGATAAAGAAATTTTTAATAAAAAAATATTTCTTATAAATGATTATTATGCCTCAGTAGCAATAATTGATTCCAGTTTGAATTATATCTCCGGTTTTGATATTAAAAATCCCGCTAAAGTTTTTTTGAACTGCTTTAAGAGATTTGAAGTAAGGCAGATAGAGCATAATTTAAGAGCAAAAGAGTTTCCTGAAAAGTTAAGTTTATCTGAATATGATCCTGTTAGTTTTACTTCAAAACTTTATACATTCCAACTTCAAATAATTAAATTGAATACTTTGATTGACTTATTGTTGAATTCAGAAAAGCTAATTTTGCATTCTCCTGATATTGCCGAATTATCAACTTATTACATCAGTCGTCAATTGTATTATATTGAATTATCACAAAAAGTTAATCATTTTTTTACTCCATCGTTTTATAACTTAGCATTACAAAAGCTGACTTTAGGAGACTTAAATGATCTTATTAAAGTTATTTATACGAAAAAAAATCCATCATTTTCGCAATTATTAATTCGCAAGAAACTTAATTTACTTGCAAATAATTTATTTGATGATTATCTACAAACAGCAAGTTTTTTTCTTGCTGACAAAAGATATAACGAAGCAATTGATATTCTTGATAATGCTCGTGGGCTATACTCAAATGTACCGAGCCTGAGAAGTTTAGATAGACTGAATCATTTAGTTACAAAAGCAAAAACCGGTGTTTATTCTTCGTTTTTAAGGGTTGCTAATAAAGCAATAAGTATTGATAATTTTGAAATGGCACAAGAGTATCTCGATAAAGCTAGTAAGTTCCAAATCAAAAATAAAGACTATATAAGCAATCTTTCGAATGTTGATACTGCATATAAAAAACTTGCAGAAATCTTTTATCTGAAAGGTGTGAAAAATAACAATAATGGTAATTATCAATTAGCCCTGGAAAACTTTTCAAAAGCTAGTGAATTAAGTGGTATTGATATGTATGCCAGATTTACAAAAAACTTTGATTCCGGTTTGGTAAATTCAAAAACAAGAGCAATTATTGATGATTATGCAAATAAACAGATTGTGTTAAATGCTGAACCTGAAACAAATAAAGCCAATCAGGGAGTTGTGAGAAATAATCTGATAGCAGTTTCTAAAAGCCAAATTGCTATTAATGAAAGTAAATCTTTATTTTCTCAGGAAAAATTTTCTGATGCCTTGTCAAAACTACATGATGCAAAAAAACTTGTAAAAGATTACGAAAAAATCAATTATCAGATTGATTCTCTTATTGAAAGAACAGCTAGTTCGTATATAATGCAACAGGTATATAATGCTGTGATGTTTGTTATGGATAATGAATATTTTAAGGCAAAGAATCTTTACAGAAGCTCCATTTTGCTCCAAAAAAAATATGATTTTCTTAATAGAGAAGATATTAATAATGCTTTGTATGAACTGTGTGAAATGATTGATGAGTCAAAATGTAAAAATCTGGAAAACAATTACGAATACAATCTTGCAAAAGGGCAAAATGCTGTTGAACAGCGAAATTATGTTATGGCAATTGAGTTTTTTCTTGAAGCTAAGAATATTGCAAAAACATCATCTGATTGTAAAATATCAGATTCAGAAGCTCAAAAAGAATATGATAAATATCTTCCTGCCTTCAATTATCAGATAAAGATGCAAGATATTATTGAAGATATTTATACGAAAGGATTGACAAGTGTTATCGATAGATATAGAAAACTTGGAACTTACTATAATGATTTTCATATTAGTAGGTTTGCTTTAACTCATATTTCTTTTTTCGAATTTCTTTTTACACAAAACAATCCTCAGTTAATATTTAATACATTAGATTATTTTACTGAAACAGAACAGTTTGCTTCATCAATTGAGCTTCTCGAAGTTCTTTATGCTCAGGATTTCCCTTCGCTTTTAATAAAATTTCAACAAAAAGAACTTGGAAAAAAAATGGCTAAAATGGATTATAAGTCTAATTCGAAACGTAGTCCCGTAGAAAATATCTCCAGCATTATGCTTGAAAACAAATGGTTTAGCAATTATTGTAAAGCATACAGAAATGAGTGGCGAAAGAATAATATTTCCTCAATTTTTAATTCACCAAAAAAATAATAAAATTTACTTGAAGTTTTTAACATTTTGGTTAAAGCGGTAGTTGATTGTAATTGCTTGTGCAATTAGTGTTTTTTAATTTAATTTTCAAAACCTTTCTCCCAAATAATAACGGCAAAAAATATTTGTTGTATATTGTCTAAAAAATATTCAAAATATCATATATTTGTAATTAATTAATTTTAAAACAATGAACTTATGAAAAAGCGATTGTTACTAATCAGTAATTCAACAAATTATAATGAAGAATATTTAGCTTGGCCAAGAAACCAGATTAGTGATTTCTTAAACCCTACTGGGGTGAAACGTGTGTTATTTATTCCTTACGCAGGAGTTGGTTTATCTGAAGAGAGTATTGAAAACTCGTATAATGTTTATGAAGAGAAAGTTGCAAGAGTTTTTAAAGAATTAGGTTATGAACTTTATTCAATTCATAATGAAAAAGACCCTGTAAAAGCTGTTAACGAAGCAGAATCAATTGCAGTAGGAGGGGGGAATACATTTCATTTAGTATATATGATGCACAAAACTGGAATTATGAATGCTATTAGAGAAAAAGCGCTGAAAGGAACACCATATATGGGATGGAGTGCAGGATCGAATGTGGCATGTCCATCTTTAAAAACATCTAACGATATGCCTATAATTGAACCAAGGAGTTTTAATTGTTTAAACTTGATTCCTTTCCAAATTAATCCTCATTATTTGGATGCAAATCCTGAGGGTCATGGGGGCGAAACCAGGCAGCAGAGAATAGAAGAATTTTTGGTTGTAAACAAAGATATGATTGTTGCAGGTTTGCGTGAAGCAACTTCGCTTTTGGTTGTTGGGAATTCTATTAAATTAATAGGAAAAAGACCCCTTAGAGTCTTTCAGTTTAATCAGGAACCCAAAGAATTTAATCCAGATGAGGATATTAATTTTTTATTAAAGCAATAGTTTAGATAATAAACTCTAAAAACTGGGTTTTAATATTTTATAACTCAGATATGACAAGATGACAGTTGTGTTTATTTTGATGAATTTGATGATTTTTATGAAATATTTGTTAAAAATCTGTTTAAGAAAGTTCAAAAAACACAATTTTTTTATGTATTTATATTTATGATTTATGATTATTGATAGTGTACATTTATTAACAAATTTGCAATTAATAATATTGTTTTTTTTTATTAAATTTGAGTAATTGTTGTTTCG
>CAYOKJ010000016.1:0-32580 GCA_964404485.1 uncultured Bacteroidales bacterium
TGAGACTTTAATTTTGTGAAGCAAAATTATTTAGTCGAACTGATCCCGAGAGTAGCCGAGGGATCTTCAGGGTTATATTCCCCTCCGTTTGCGGCGGGGAGCGTTATTATATATTTCTACTTTAGTTTTGTTATTTAGAATTAATATTTGTTATGTAAAAAATTATATTAATCATAAAATAAGAAATTAAATTTCATATTTTTACATGCAATAAACTAATTAATAAAGGAGGAGAAATGAGTAAAATAATTGCTATAAATGTAAAATGCCCACACTGTGGTACTTCATTAATGGATAGAAATAACAGAGTTAATGATATGCCAAGCATTAAACTTAACACAAAGAATAATGGTAAAGAGGGCAGTATTTTGTTATGTTCGGTATATGGATGCACAGATCATAAAAGTACTATGGATTTTAGTGAAAATGATTTAGTTGAATTTTATTGTCCTCATTGTAATGAAAAACTTAATAGTAGTGTTAAATGTAAAAAGTGTGATGGAGATATGGTTAAATTTAACTGTGAAATTGGCGGTGTTGTAAGTATTTGTTCAAGAAATGGTTGCAATAGTCGTTACGTAATGTTTGAAGATATTGAAGATGCAATGCGCAGATTTACCAGAGAATATGGTACATAAATAATAAATTCTTTTTTTGTTTAACAAATAGATTTATTATTTAAAAAAACATTAACAAATTCTAGGTAATTGTTCGCCGGAGAGCATGTCGATAATTCTTTTTCCTCCAATTTCGGTTGTTATCCATCCTTTTCCGGGATGACTTTCGGTTATTTCACCAATTATGCAGCAATTTTTACCGAACTCATCTTTCTGTAATGTTTTAATAATTTTTTCAGCATCTTTGTTTCCGGCTACAATTATAACTTTTCCTTCGTTAGCAACATACATTGGATCAAATCCAAGCATTTCGCAAATGCCTTTTACGTTTTCATTAACATTAACAGCAGATTCATCAATATTTATTCCGTAATTACTATTTGTAAACAGTTCGCTTAAAACTGTTGCAACTCCACCTCGTGTAGCATCTCTCATAAACTTGATATTATCAGAAACATCAAGAACTTTTTTTATCATTTTGTTAAGACAAGCACAGTCAGACTTAATATCTGAAGATATATTTAATTCATTTCTTGCGCTGATAATTGCCATTCCATGATCAGCAATTGTACCATTAATAATTATTTTATCGCCCGGTTTAATGTTTTTTCCTGTGCTGATATCTTTATATTTCTCATCAATAATACCAATTCCGGAAGTGTTAATAAATACTTTATCACATTTTCCTTTATCAACAACTTTCGTATCGCCGGTTACAATTTTTATTCCTGCTTTTTTTGCTTCGGCAGCCATTGTCTTAACAATTTCTTCAAGCTCAGCAAAAGAAAATCCTTCTTCAATAATAAAAGAAGAACTTAAATAAAGTGGCGTTGCACCTGCAACAGCAAGGTCGTTTACTGTTCCGGCAATGGCTAGTTTCCCAATATTTCCTCCAGGGAAAAATATCGGATCAACTACAAATGAATCAGTTGTAAATGCAATGTTTTCTCCTTTAATTTTTAATAAAGCCGAGTCGGTTTGTAAATTTAAAGTTGGGTTATCAAAATGTCTGACGAATAAATTATTAATTAAATCGTGAGATAATTTTCCGCCGCTTCCATGCCCTAATAAAATATTCTTCTTCATTTAATAATAGTTTAATTTACTGATTTACTTATTTATAATTTGTTAAAACCCAAACTACAAATTTTTCTTAATCCCTGTTATATTTATAATAAGCATGGCAAGCTCCTTCGTTTGAAACCATGCATGGTCCAACAGGATCTTCGGGAGTACAAGCTTTATTAAATAATTTACAATCTTTCGGGTTTTTTAATCCTTTAAGAATCTCTCCGCAAATGCAACCTTTATCTTCTTTTGTTGGTTCTACTTCAACATCAAACATTTCTTCGGCGTCAAAGTTTCTGTATTTTTCTTTTGGTTTGAGACCACTATTTGGTAATATCCCAAGTCCACGCCACCAGTCAGCTCTGGGCTCAAAAACTTCATACATCAAAGCTAGTGCTTTTGTATTTCCTTCAGGTTTTACTGCTCGTTTGTAAGCTATTTCAACTTTTGGGTTTTTTGTTTCAACTTGCTTAACAAGAAGGTAAATTGCTTTTAAAAGATCAACCGGCTCAAAACCGGAAACTACACAGGCAAGTCCATATTTCTTTGGAATATCAGAATATATTCCTGTACCTGTAATTGTGCTTACATGGCCGGGTGCGATATAACCATCAATTTTTACTCCTTCGTCTATTAGTGCTGACATGGCAGGAGGCATAACTTTATGCGAACTGTAAAGAAAGAAATTTTTAAGACCTTGTTGAGAAGCATTTAAAATTCCAACTGCGCTTCCCGGAGTAGTAGTTTCAAATCCTATTCCAAGAAAAATAATCTTCTTTGTTGGGTTTTCTTTTGCAATTTTTAAGGCATCCAAAACTGAATAAACAATTCTGATATCAGCACCTTTTCCTTTCTCAATATCTAAAGATGAAGTGGAGCCGGGTACTCTGATTAAGTCGCCGTAAGTTGTAATTATAACATCCTTAAGTCTGCAATACGCAATAGCCTGATCGATATAACTTCTACTTGAAACACATACGGGACAACCTGGTCCGGATAATAATTTAATGTTCTCCGGTAGTAAAGAAGGAATACCAAATTTTTGAACAGACATAGTGTGCCCACCACAAACTTCCATAAAACGAACTTCTTTTTTAGAAATCATTTTTATGTCGTCGATAATCTTTCTTACAATGTCTTTGTTCCTGTATTCGTCTATATATTTCATCTGTCATTTTTAATTTTAGGCACTTAGAACTCTAGTCACTCCAAACTTTAGTCACCTGAAATTTTATGTTATCCTTTCTCCTGTTTCTTTTTCTTCTTCGTCAAGTTCTTTGTTCAGGTCATCAAATTCTTCAAAAATCTTTAAAGTTTCAGCTGCATCCTCTTTGCTTATTTTCTGAATGGCAAATCCTGTATGTAAAAGAATGTAATCGCCAACCTGAACATCTTCAAGCATTTGAAGGCTTGCATTATATTTACTGCCACCAACACTTACGAGTGCCATGTCACCATCGATGGATTCAACTTTTGCCGGAATACTTAAACACATAATTTTGCTATTTTATGATTATTGTTATTTTCTAAATTTATACTTTTTAATATTTTTATGATTTTTGATTATTAGAGCGATGTAATAATGGAATTTTTTAATTCCCACTATTTCCTAATTTCTCTCCTTTTTGCTGCTATTGCTAATTGCCCCAAAGCTATTCCTCCGTCATTTGAAGGAATTTTGCTTTGGAAGAATACTTCAAAGCCCTTTGCTGATAACAGTTGTTCAATTTTTTCAACTATATATCTATTTTGAAAACTTCCGCCAGATAGAACTACTTTGTTTATTTTGTGGTTTTTACTGGCTTCAAAAACTACTGCAAAAATAGTATTAATGATTGTATTATGAAATTTTGCTGAAATTTTTGAAACAGAAATATTGTTTTTCAAATCATTGATTATTTCAACAAAAGTTTTTTTAAACGAGATATGTTTGGTAATCTCAATATTATAACTTTCTTCAATATTTTGTTCAATAGCAGCCTCTAGTCTCATCGGAGCTTCAGCATGAAATGACGAGTGAATACAAAGTCCTGTTAAGGCAGAAACAGCATCAAATAATCGCCCGGCACTTGATGTTAAAGGACAATTAATATTTTTTTCAATTATTGAGATTAACAGATCAAGTTCTGATTTGTTAACTTCTCTAAGGAGATCAAGATCAAGGTTTTTGAATTCTTCACCAAAAAATGAATATAAATAAGAAACTGCCATACGCCATGGATTCTTAGTTGCTTTGTCTCCTCCCGGCATAGGAATATATTCAAAATGATTAATTCTTTCGTAATTATTCAAATCACAAATAAAAAATTCGCCACCCCAAATTTTGTTGTCATCACCCAAACCTATTCCGTCAAAAGCAATTCCGATTACTTTCTCATCAAGATTATGCTCAGCCATGCAAGCTGCTATATGAGCATGATGATGCTGAACTTTAATAATTTCCAGATTTTGCTCTTCGGCATATTTGCTTGATAAATAATCGGGGTGCAAATCACAAACTAATAACTCAGGTTTCATCCTGAATAATTTTTTGAATTGATCTATCGTTTCAGTATAAAAATCATAAGTTTCAATGTTTTTCAAATCGCCAATATGTTGACTTAAAATTGCCTGATTACCTTTTCCGATACAAAAACAATTTACAAGTTCTGCTCCAACGGCAAGTATTCCGTCAACATTTAAATTTAGGTTTATTGGCGATGGGGCGTATCCTCTTGAGCGCCTGATTAATCTTTCTTTTTTATTAATTATCATGGCAACAGAATCATCAGTCCTGTTGTAAATATCACGATTATAAATTAACAATGCATCTGAAATTTTTGATAATTTGCTTTTGGCAATTTCATTATCAATAATAATTGGTTCATCCGAAATATTACCACTCGTAAGAACAATTGCAGGAATTTTAAGTTTCTCGAAAAGAAGGTAATGGAACGGCATGTATGGAAGCATAGATCCGATAGTGTTAAATCCTACACATACACTTTTCGCAAGTTTTTTCTTCTTTTGTAATAATAGAATAGGACGTTGCCACGATAAAATTCTTTCTTCGCTGTTTTTATCAACTACAGTATATTCTTTTAATTTTTTGATGTTGGAAAACATAACAGCAAATGGTTTTCCGTCACGGTTTTTACATTCTCTTAATTGTTTGACAGTATTTTCATTTGTAGCATCACAGGCAATATGAAACCCTCCCAAACCTTTCATTGCTACAATTTTTCCTTGTTCGATCAGTTGTGTTGTGATTTCAAGAATTTCATAGATGTTTTTAATATTTTTCCCCTTGTAGATCAACTCATATTCCGGTCCACAATTAGAGCAAGC
The DNA here is from genome assembly GCA_964404485.1 of uncultured Bacteroidales bacterium. Classification (GTDB taxonomy): domain Bacteria; phylum Bacteroidota; class Bacteroidia; order Bacteroidales; family JAIORY01; genus JAIORY01. The sequence continues at coordinate 5,013 of CAYOKJ010000016.1, forward strand.
TACAGGCTGTGCATGAAAACGACGGTCTAAAACATTTTCGTATTCGGTTTTGCAATCATTGCACATTACAAAAGGCTTCATAGTAGTTTTCTCTCTGTCGTAAGGAAGGTCTTTTATAATAGTAAATCGAGGTCCGCAATTTGTACAATTAATAAAAGGATAATCAATTCTGTTTTTTTGCATTTTCATGTCACTCAAACATTCATCACAAACTGCAATATCTGGACTGATATCAGTTATTTTATCTGAAGTATTCTTGCTTTTAAGAATTTTAAAATTCTTAAATCCTACAAAAGCAATTTTTTCAGAATTTATGGAAATAATATTTGAAGCAGGCGGAGCTTTCTTTTTTATCCCGTCAAGAAAATTATTCAAATTATTTTGTTTGCCTTCAACATTAATATAAACACCATCATTTCTATTATCCACCCATCCGGAAAGATTATTTTTTACTGCTATTCGATAAATGAACGGGCGAAAACCAACACCTTGAACAAGTCCCTTAACTTTTATGTTTATTGTTTTAATATCTTTTATCATATAAATCTATGATTCCTAAGAAAACAGTTTGCAAAAATACTTAAATAATAATGAATTGATTTTAAAATATGCAATAATAATACTTTACAAACATACATTCTTATATGATCTTTTAATGATTTATTTGTTTTGTATTTGGAGTTATATTATTTGAATAATTTATTTTTATTTTATTGATTAATAGTACTTTATTTAAAATAATTATAAATTATTTTTTTTAAGAGATAAAAAAAACTATCTCAAAAATATGCGTATCTTTATAAAAAATTTAAAAAATACCTTTGTGTGTCGATAAGATGGAACATTTTTTTACTTGTTTAAGTTGTGAAATCTTCAATTATTCTTGTTTTAACAGCATTAAGGATGAAGATGTAAAATTGCTTGCTAAGAGTAAAGTTGAAACTTTGTATAAAAAAGGTCAGAATATTTTTTATACAGACAGAAAACCAACAGGAATTTATTGCCTTAATTCCGGAAGTATAAAAATTTTTAAAGTAGGGGAAAACGGTAAGGAGCAAATTGTACGATTTGTTACTCCGGGAAGTTTATTAGGAATTAGAGCTTTTATGGGTGGTCGTAAATATGCCGCAACGGCTACTGCTATGGAAGATTCTTTTGTTTGTTTTATTGAAAAAAAAACCTTTTTTAGATTAATACTTAAATATCCAAATATTTCTCAATGCTTAATGACGATATTAAGTCAGTTATTAGAAGAAGCCGAAGATAAACTTACATCAATTGCTCAGAAACCAGTTCGTGAACGGCTTGCTGAAACATTGATTTTGCTTGAAAAAATTTTTGTTTCTCCTGCATCATTAGAAAATAATACCTCTTTAATAAGTATTTCGAGAGAAGATCTAGCAAATATTGTTGGTACTGCAACAGAAACTGTTATAAGATTGCTAAAAAGCTTCAAGGAAGAAAATTTAATTGAGTTAAGCGGACGAAAGATCAAATTAATTGACAAACCGGGCATTCTAAAAGCCAGCAGATCAATGCGGTAAATAATACTTATCTCCTTTTTATTGTCAGTAATAATTATAATTTATTGTGGTTGAATTCATGATTTTTATCAGTAATTAAATATGATAATTGTCATAATCTTAAATGATTTCTATTTGATTAAATGGTGATTGTTGTCCTTGTAGCCAATAAGTGTGTTTTGTATTATTGAAGAAATTTTTTCGAATAAAAAGAACAACACATTATGGGAGAAAAATGTAATATAGGTATTTTCTTTTGCCATCCGGAAAATGGACATTTAATAACTCTTGATTGGTTTGATATAATTGAGCGAATGAATAATATTTCAAGAGTTAAAATTGTCTGGAATTCAAGACAAACACTTTTAATTGATATTGATGAATTTGCAAAAATAATTTCAGAAAATGATATTGATAGAATCATTATTAGTGGATTTGATGTTGGTATTTCAAAAACATTTATTGCTTCGGCAATGGAAAAAGCTTCCAAGAATCCTAAGGAAATAATTCTTATCGATTTTATGGAATATGGAATCAGTAATGAGTCAGATAAAAACAAGGCATTTTCTTTTGTTGAATGTGCAGTTAAAGGTGTAATTTTTGATCCTTCTGAATTTTTTACAAATAATAAAGTCAACCAGCAAACATTAATAATAGGAGGTGGAATAACAGGAATTCAAGCCTCTCTAGAAATTGCAAATGCTGGAAAAAAAGTATTTCTTCTTGAGAAAACAGGAACTATTGGTGGCCACATGGCAATGTTTGATAAAACTTTTCCTACTCTCGATTGTGCGGCTTGCATTTTAACTCCAAAAATGGTTGAAGTCGGTCAGCATCAAAATATTGAAATTTTAACTTATTCTGAAGTAAAAGAAGTTAATGGGAATCCGGGAAATTATAAAGTTAAAATATTAAAAAAAGCAAGAAGAGTGGATATTACTGCATGTATTGGCTGCGGTATTTGTTCCGAAAAATGTCCATCTAAAGTTTATAGTGAGTTTGACTCAGATACTTGCCTCAGAAAATCAATTTACATAGCATTTCCTCAGGCTGTTCCTAACAAATACCTAATTGATGAAAGCAGTTGTATTTATGTTGAGTCAGGGAAATGCGGTGTTTGTGTGAAAGTTTGCCCTGCAGATTGCATCGATCTTGATGAAAAAGATAAAGAAATTGAAATTGATGTCGGAAATATTATTGTTGCAACTGGTTTTAAAACTTTTGATGCAAAAAAAACTGAGCAATATGGATATGGAAAATTTCCTAATGTACTAACATCCCTCGAGTTTGAAAGATTAATAAATGCTTCCGGTCCAACAGGAGGCGAAATTACATTCAGATCAAAAGATAAAAAAGGAAACTGGGTATTTGCTCCAAATAATGGAAGCCCAAAAAGTGTTGCAATAATTCACTGTGTTGGTAGCAGAGATGTAAATCATAACAAATACTGTTCAAGAGTGTGCTGCATGTATTCTTTGAAACTTGCTCATCTGGTTAAGGAAAAATTACCTGATACAGAAGTAACAGAATATTTTATCGATATGCGTGCTTTTGGAAAAGGATACGATGAATTTTATGAAAGAATAAAAAGTGAGGATGTAAAAATGATAAGAGGGCGTGCATCTAAAATTGAACAAAAAAATGGACAGATGTATATAAGAAGTGAAGATATAATTAATGATAAACTGATAGAAGAAAAAGTAGATATGGTAATATTAGCTGTTGGAATTGAACCAAGAGATGATGCAGGAGAACTTGAGAAAATACTTGGTATCACAAGATCTGATGATGGTTGGTTTATGGAGGCAAATAGTCAAAGTAATACTAATGAATCATTTTCAGGTGGGATAACAATTGCTGGAGTTTGTCAGGGTCCTAAAGATATTCCGGATTCTGTAGTTCATGGCTCAGCAGCAGCTTCCAGAGTTTTGAGAAATATTATGAAAGGAAAAGTTAAAAAGGGTTTTAATGATTTTTCAAGTTCGGAAATTATTTCAATAGTAAAAGAATTTTCCTTAAAGATGGAGGGTAAATCATGAGTGTAAGAGTTAATACAGAATTAAAAGAAGAACTCAAAAGGTTTGGAGTAAATGAATGGAATGAATGTTTTCATTGCGGAAGTTGTACCGCTACTTGTCCATTAACTGAAGAAAATCATCTTTTTCCACGAAAAGCAATGAGATATGTTCAAATGGGATTGAAGAAAAAAGTTGTGACTAATGTAGATCCCTGGTTATGTTATTATTGTGGAGATTGTACCACTACTTGTCCGAGAGATGCAAATCCCGGAGAATTTATGATGTCGATGCGTAGATATTTAACATCAGTTTATGACTGGACAGGATTGTCAAAATTGTTTTATACCTCAAAAATATGGGAATTCGTTTTTGTGATTTTATTCGCTCTTGCAGTAATTCTTTCTTTTATTTTATTTGGCCCGGCGGTGGATAAAACACTAACCGCTCAAGGTGGTGTTAAACTTAATGAATTCGCACCAATAAGTATTATTGAAATTGGAGATTGGACTATGGCTGTAATTGTTGCTTTTCTGTTAATTTCCAATATTTTTAATATGTTTTATAAAATTGTCTTATCAGATAAGAAAGTTAAAGTGCCTTTTATATCATATTTTATTGAAATAAGACAATTAATTATTCATTATTCTACACAATCCAGATTATTGAAATGTAAAAAAAACAGGTCATTTTGGGTTGGTCATTGGTTACTAATGACTGGATACACAATAATGTTTATTGTAGTTGTGGTTTATCTGCCATGGTTTCAAACCGAAGAAGTACATTCTTTTTATCATCCTCAACGATTATTAGGTTATTATGCCACATTTGGAATATTATTTGGATTATCTGTAGCTATAATTGGCAGATTAAGAAAGAAAGAAGAGAAATTTAAATTTTCTCACATGAGTGACTGGTTGTTTATTATCATGCTTTATCTGGTTACCCTAAGCGGGATATTAATTCATATTTTCAGGATAAACGGAATGCCAATGGCAACGTATTATTCATATGTCGCTCATATGGCTATTCTTGTGCCAATGATAATGATTGAAGTTCCTTTCTCAAAATGGTCTCATTTAGCCTACCGGCCTTTTGCAATATATTTTTCAAGATTACGAAGAGCAGGAATTAGAAAACAGAATATTAAAATAAATCAATTAGCTACTGCATAAAAATTTAATTATGAAAGAACCTAGAATAGGAGTATTTGTTTGTTGGTGTGGGACAAATATAGCATCTGTAATTGATGTTGAAAAAGTTGCAGAAGAAATTGGAACCTTGCCAAATGTGGTTATTTCTAAAACATATAAATATATGTGTTCTGATCCCGGTCAGGAAATAATAATGAAAGAAATTAAAGAGAATAATCTTAATAGGGTAGTGGTGGCAGCATGTTCTCCAAGAATTCATGAACTAACATTTAGGAAAGTTCTCGAAAACTCCGGAATAAATGGCTATTTATTTGAAATGGCAAATATCAGAGAACAAGTTTCATGGGTGCATAAAGATAAAGAAGAAGCAACTAAAAAAGCCAAAGCATTAATTGTTGGTGCCATTAATAAAGTTAGTTTTCATGAGTCTCTCGAAAAACGATTTGTAGATATCAATCCTGCCACTCTTGTAATTGGAGGTGGAATTGCAGGAATATCAGCCGCTCTTCAACTTGCTGATGCAGGACAAAAAGTATTTATTGTTGAGAAAAATGAAAATATCGGGGGACATGTTGCAAATATTGATCTGATGTTTCCTTATTTATTTAGTGCCAAACAATTAATTGAACCAAAAATTCAAAAAGTAAAAAATCATGAGAATATCGAATTGTTTTTGAATACACAAATTGATGAAGTATCTGGTTATGTTGGGAATTTTGAATCTTTTATCAATAACGGAAATGGAACAAAAAAAGAATTAAAATTTGGAAATATTGTGCTTGCAACTGGTCTTAAAACATATGACCCGTCAGGAATTCCTGAATATAAATATAATGAATTGCCAGATGTAATAACTTCATACGAGTTTGAAAAAATGCTAATTAATGGCAAAATTCAGACTAAAACCGGAAAAAAGCCCAAGAATATTGTGATAATTCATTGTGTTGGAAGCCGTGACGAAGATATTCATACATATTGTTCCCGTACTTGCTGTATGACAGCTCTTAAATATGCAAATCAAGTTCGTTCCGCTCTGCCAAAATCAAATATTTTTGAAGCTTATTCTGATATGAGAGCGTTTGGAAAAGGATGTGAAGAATTTTATACACGATCATCCAAAAAAAATATCATGTTTTTAATGTTTGATCAAAAAGATGGTAAACCTGAAATTCGAGAAGCAAACAAAAATGATGATTGTTCAATGATTGTTGAAATGAACGAAAAACTCTCAGGCGAACAAATAGAAATACCCGCAGATATGGTGATACTGATGACCGCCATGGAAGCGCAAAATGATGTGAAAGATATAGGACATGCTGTTGGTGTTAGTATTTGTGGTAGTAGTTTTTTTATAGAAAAACATCCAAAACTTGATCCTATTGCAACAACAACCGATGGAGTATTTGTTGTTGGAAGCTGTCAGGCTCCAAAAGATATTCCTGATTCAATAACACAGGCAGAAGCAGCCTCCGCAAGAATACTTTCTTCTATTTCAAAAGGCAGAGTACAAGTAGAAGTTACAACCGCAGAAGTTAACGAAGAAATTTGCTGTGGATGCCAGACATGTATTAAAGTTTGTCCGTACACTGCAATCAGTTTTGATGAAGAAAAAAATGTATCTGTAGTTAATGAAGTGCTTTGTAAAGGTTGTGGTACGTGCGGTTCAGCTTGTCCAACAGGAGCAATAAAATGCAGGCATTTTACTGATGTTCAGATACTATCTCAGATAGAAGGATTATTATCAAAGTCATTATCAACGTCAACGATGGAGGAAAAGTAATATGAGTTTTAAACCAAAGATTATTTCGTTTTTGTGTAATTGGTGTTCATATACCGGGGCTGACCTTGCAGGTACTTCCCGAATGAAATATTCATCAAATATACGAATAATAAGAATTATGTGTTCAGGAAGAGTTGAGCCAACTTTTGTAATGAAAGCATTTCGTGAAGGTGCTGATGGAGTCCTGATCTGTGGTTGTCATCCCGGTGATTGTCATTATCACGAAGGTAATTATAAATGTTTAAGACGATTTAAATTATTACAGAAATACCTTCAGCAAATGGGAATTAATAAAGATCGCCTTAGATTAGAATGGATAAGTGCCAGCGAAGGAAAACAGTTTGCTCAATTAGCTGATGAAATGTCGGCAAAAATATCAGAATTAGGGCCATGTAAAGTGAAAAAAGTAATGGAAACATCATAATAATAAAGGAGGAAAAAATGACAAAAAATGCAAAAGAAGAAAAGCAAAAACTTAAAATGGCTATTTATTGGGGAGCTGCATGCGGTGGTTGTTGTGTTTCTGTTCTTGATGTTCATGAAAAACTATTTGATGTGGTTGCAGCTGCAGATCTGGTTTTCTGGCCTATTGTCCTTGACGTGAAATATAAAGATCTGGAGGCAATGCCAGATGGCCATATTGATGTTGTTTTATATAATGGAGCTATTCGAAACAGTGAAAACCAACATATAGCAATGCTTCTGCGGCAAAAGTCGAAAATTATGGTTGCATATGGTTCATGTGCTCATATGGGTGGAATACCCGGACTAGCAAATTTTTCGAATAAAAAAGAATTGTTTGACAGAGTTTATAATACAACTGAAACAACTATTAATCCTGAAAAAATTCAACCAAAACCATTTAATAAAGTTAGTGAAGGCGAACTGTTTCTTCCTGAGTTTTTTGATGAAGTAAGCCCACTAAATAAAGTAGTTTGTGTTGATTATTATCTTCCTGGATGCCCTCCACAAACAGAAAGATTAGTTGAGGTTTTTATGGCTATTGTCTCAGGTTCAGAATTACCGTCAAAAAAATCTGTTATTGGAGCATTTGAAAAAACTCAGTGTGATGAATGTGAACGAAAGAAAACCGATAATAAAACCATAAAAGAGTTTAAACGTCCATGGGAAATTTATGATGATGGTGAAACTTGTTTTCTTGAACAAGGAGTAATATGCATGGGGCCGGCAACCAGAGGTGGCTGTGGAGTGAGATGTATTGTCGGGAATGCGCCTTGCAGAGGTTGTTATGGTCCTCCCGCTGATATTCTAGATCCTGGCGCAAAAATGATGTCTGCCATTGCTACAATGATTGATTCAAATGATGAGAAAGAAATAGAAAAAATTGTTAGCCAGATAGAAGATCCGGCAGGTACTTTTTATAGATTTAGTTTACCAAGTTCAATAATAAAAAGAAAAATAATGTAAAAAGCCAGCAACTTTTTAATTACAATATATTTATCAATAATAAATATTTATAGGATGAAAAGAATTACAATAGATCCAATTACCAGACTTGAAGGACATGGAAAAATTGAAATTTTTCTTACTGATAAAGGTGATGTAGACAATGTATATTTTCAGGTTCCTGAATTACGTGGATTTGAAAAATTTTGCGAAGGTCGCCCGGTTGAAGAGTTATCTCAGATTGTTACAAAAATATGTGGGGTTTGTCCCGGTTGTCATCATATGGCATCAGGTAAAGCTGCTGATGCTGTTTATGGTGTGGAACCACCTCCAACAGCAAAAAAACTGAGAGAATTATTTTATATGGCTCATTTTGTTCATAGCCATATTGCTCACTTTTATGCCTTGGCTGCCCCTGATTTTGTTGTAGGACCTGATGCTAATCCAGCAGAAAGAAATATTCTTGGCGTAATAAATAAAGTTGGTGTTGAAGTTGGTACCGAAGTTCTAAAACAAAGAAGAATAGCGCAGGAAATTCAGGCGTTGATTGGAGGTCATCAAACTCACGTAGTTATGAATATTCCTGGTGGTGTTAGAAAAGGTTTAAAAGAAGCCGAAAGAGAGGATATTGAAAAGAAAATACTTGGATTTATAGATTTTGCCAAATTTACTCTCAAAATTTTTGATGATGTTGTTTTAAAAAATAAAGATTATGTCGACTTGATTGTTAATGGCCCATATTCTTTAAATATCCACTCAATGGGATTGGTTGATAAGAATAATAAAGTGAATTTTTATGATGGAAAAGTTAGAGTTGTCGATACCAATGGAAATGAACATTGTAAATATTCAGCTAACGAATATCAGGATTATGTTGCTGAAAGAGTAGAACCATGGTCCTATTTGAAGTTCCCTTATTTAAAAAAAATAGGATGGAAGGGTTTTGTTGATGGTCAGGATTCTGGAGTTTATCATGCAACACCACTTTCGAGGCTTAATGCTGCAGATGGTATGGCAACACCACTTGCTCAAAAGGAATATGAAAGAATGTTTGAAACCCTTGGCGGGAAACCGGTTCAAGCTACTCTTGGGATGCACTGGGCACGATTAGTAGAATTATTGTACTCTGCTGAAAGAGCTCTGGAATTAATTACCGATCCAGATATTACTGGAAAAGAATTACAGAACAGACCAAATTCAAATGATATCCCTGCCGAAGGTATTGGAATTGTTGAGGCACAAAGAGGAACCCTGACTCATCATTATTGGACAAACAAAAAGGGAATAGTTGAGAAAGTCAACATTATTGTTGGTACAACAAATAATAATGCAGCAATTTGCATGTCACTAAAAAAAGCAGCACAAGGTCTTATAAAACAGGGCGTTGAAGTAACGGAAGGCATTCTTAATATGGTTGAAATGGCATTTAGAGCATACGATCCTTGTTTTTCATGTGCAACTCATCGTTTGCCGGGTGATATGCCACTAATTGTAAATTTTAGAGATGTTAGTGGTCATTTAATCAGAACAATAAAAAGAGATTGAAAATAAATAAAGAATAACTAATTGAAGACAAAAAATATTTTAGTGTTAGGTCTAGGAATAGAAATATTAACTGATGATGGCATTGGTTCAATATTGACTAAAATAATGAGTGAGAAATTTAAGAGCTTTTCTATCACTTTTAAAACAAATCATGTAGGAGGTTTTGATCTTCTCGAAATAATAGATGGATATAAAACGGTTGTTTTCATAGATGCTGTAAAATCTAATCATGATCTTCCTGGAAAACTTGTTTTATATAATTTAGATAATTATTCAGAAACATCTCATCTATCGAATATTCATGATATTTCTTTTCTTTCTGCATTAGAATTAGGAAGAAAAATAGGCATTAATATTCCTGAAAACATTTATGTTATTGCAATAGAAGTGATTATAAATGATGTTTTTAGTTTGAATTTTTCCAAAGAAATTCAAAAAGTATTTCCTGAGATTGTAAATTCAGTTGAAAATATTATTGAAAGTATTATAAAAAAGAATCTTTTGAGTGAAGTTGTAATTAATTAAACAGGAGGTTAAAATGAAATTATTTAATTCAAAAGGAATGATGTTATTTCCAAATCCGGCATCAAAAGAAAAGATTTGCAAGAGTAAAAAAATCCTTGTAATTGAAGAATGCAATTTTTAATGGTTTTAATGGTATTATTTTTAAGGTAAAAAAAAGATAATCAAGAGGGTATGGTTGCATTAAGTCCGGTATATGGTTATAAAAGCCGTGTTTGTTTAGATGTAGAATTAAAAGAAGAAGAGATTTGGGAAATTATTAGTCCTGAATGTAATGAACCTTTGCCAACTTTTGCAAAATGTTCTTGCGGTGGCGATTTAGTTGCAATGTTTGCTGAAAAGGAAAAGGATTTTTCAGATTGTTTAACTATCTGTAATCGTATTAACTGCTTTAATGCTGAAATTCACTTGGGAAATGAAATGATTTCTCTTTCAACAATATTTGATATAAAGTAAATTTATTTGAGTTTTGTTTTATTGCTATTTGAGATTTCTGGTTTATCCGGCTTAGGATATGTTAAATTGCAAAAAAATATTTGATTTTGTATTTTTAGTTTTCTGAAATTCCTTATTTTCTAAATCTTCATCATTAATTGTTTGATATGGGGTGCTCAATCTTAAAATTAATTTATCGCGTTTTTCTATTGATTCTTCAGTAATTACTTTGGGTATTTTATCTTGTGGCAATTTCTGATTCATTTCAAGATAAACATCTTCGATACTATCCTGAGCTAATAAAATTCCAAGATCAATGTAATCATGAATATCTTGTTTGAATTTCCTGAATCCTTTTTCTTCTTCTAATTTAGTCTTCACCATTTTTTTAATCAAAGATAGAATGTCACATAGTTCCAATGCTTTAAAGCCGCATAAATATTTGTCCATCGATATACTATCAATATATTTTATCATTAAACTTCTATCTCCACTTCTAACCGATGCCATTAAAAGATTGTAATATGTACTAAGCATATTCATTAGTTCAAATGCTTTCAACATTCTGCTTCTTTCAAATTTAGTTTTGTTTTCCGGAATATTAATAATCTGTTTTATGTTATTCAAAATTTCTTCTTTGTTGTTGAAAAGATTTTCATAAATCATTAGATTCGACCGTTGAGTTATTTTTTTTAAACTGGCTTCATTTCGTAATTTCCATTCAATGTGGTGTCCTTTGAAATTGATCAATAAAAATAATAATCGTCTTAACAGATGGTATCTTGGTGTGGGATTCCAATCTAGTATGTTTCTTGTGTAAGAATTATCAATATTTAGTTGTTGATCAATATATTGTATCATCCATAACCTTTCGAAAGGCTTATTTAAAATTCCTATATTTCGTAAAAATGTTTTTCCTAATAAACCGAAATAAGCAATTGGTTTTGGAATAAATAATGGATGAATATTCTTTCCATAATAGTCTTTTGTTGAGTTTTTATAGAGTACTTTGTGTGATGTAGAACCATCAGGACTTGCAATGTAAGTATCGAAGGAAGGAATAAATCTGTTTTTTTCAATTATCTTTAAAATTATACAAATCAAATCATTAATATGTAAATATGAAATTGCAGAATTTCCTTTCCCACCAATAATTCTTGAATCCCATTTATTTGATATCCATGTAGCAAGAAATTTATATAATGGTGCATACTCACACCAATCACTAAAGATTGCTGCAAAACGAACTATAGTACAATTAAAATATCTAGAATATTCTTTTAGCATTTCTTCACCTTGTCTTTTTGTTCTGGCATACGCATAATCTGCATCTGCTTTCGATTTTTCATTTATCATTTTGCCTTTAACGGGAAATGAACAAGCAGCTAAAGAACTTGCAAAAATCAAGCGTTTAATTCTTAAAAATCGAGCTAGTTCAAGAATATTTTTTGTTCCTTTTACATTTGTTCTGTAATATTCAGGTTTATCTTTATAATCAAAATTATAAAATTCGGCAAGATGCAGAATAAAATCAATACTTCCACGCTTGTCTACATATTGTTTAATATTATTTAGCATTTTTGTATTTGCAATATCCCATTGAATCCATTCAATATTTGCATGAATAGGTACATCTGCCTCAATACTCGACCTACGTGCAATAGCAATAATGTAGAATTTTTCTTTAATATCCTCAAGAAAATATTTCCAATAAACCCTGAAGCACCTGTTATTATTATAGTGGGAAGATTGTTTATCATATTTCTTCTTGTATTTAGTTTAATTCCTTATTAGTCTTAAAAAATAATATGAAAATGGTAATTCCCATTAAGAAGTCAGTTATACCTGATAACAATACAATTAATATGGAATCAATAAAATAATAAAAAATAGTTAAGAATATTGATGCAGTGAATTTTACGATAAAAATATAAATGATCAATAATTTTGCTTTATAGATATATAATGCTGCAATTGAATAAACTAAGGCCATTAAAATGTGGAGAACACCACTTTGTATCGTGAAGAATTTTATTTCAATCTCAAATCCAAAAAAATGAAAAGCTGAAACAGGTAAGAAAATTAATAATAATCCAATAATCAATGAGTGAATTGTAATTAGCCATAGAAATATTATCAGCCATTTTATGTAACTATTTTTTTCCACATAATAATTTTTTTTTTTTACCAGAAACCAGAAATCGCTAACAATGTACAAAATTTATAATAATTACACAAATTAATTTATGCTTATTTTAGTATTAATCATTGTTTTATGAAATTTTTCTATTAATTTATTCTTGAATATTATTTTGCATTAATTTATTTTTAAATTTGTAAAAGAAATTACAAAAAATATATTTATTAAATGAAACTATCAAAAAGTACAGTTCAAAGATTAAGCAAATATCGACGTTTGCTTAAAGATTATTCATACGATAAGGATGCGTATATTTTTTCTCATGACCTTGCCAGAGTTTTAAATTTAAATCCCGTGCAGGTAAGACGTGACTTAATGTTAATAGGTTCTTCAGGCAACAATCGTAAAGGTTATAATATAAATGAACTGCTTAATTATATTAAAAAAGCAATTGATTTTGAACATGGTAAAAATATTGCAATTATTGGTTACGGTAAAATTGGAAAAGCTATTTTGAAATACATTAAGGATATCGAATCAAAAGTAATCATTGTTGCTGCTTTTGATATTGACCCTCTTAAAGTTAACACTAACGAAAATGATATTTATTGTTATGATATTCCAAAATTATATGATATTATTAGAGAAAAAAATATTCAAATTGCCTTGTTAACAGTACCAAGTGATTTTGCTGTTTCAATTGCTGATATCCTTGTTGAATCGGGAATAAAGGGAATTTTAAATTTCACCGGTGTTCATCTTGATCTGCCAAAGAATATTTACGTAAAAGAATTTGATATTATTTCTTTTATTGAAGAGATTGGGTATTTCATTAATGAATAAATAATTGTATCCTCAAACTTAAGCTTTTCTTCTCGAATAGCATATATTTTAACCTTGTTATGTCGTTGAATAATAAGATTATACTTCCTTATTGTTATTTAAACTAATTATAAATATTAACATTTTTGCATTTGTAATAAAAAACAAACTATTTTTGTGTTGTTAAAAAATTAACAAATAAAAATCGTAAAGCAAATTATATCAAAAATAATAAAAACTAAGAGTGATTTTATGGAATCTAACGTAAAAAACATTATTGAAAAATACAGTAATGACAAAACCAGGTTAATGGATATTCTTACTGATATTCAGACTGAAAACGGTTTTATTAATACTGAAGCTGTTGATGAAATTGCCAGTTTGCTTAAAATTTCTAATGTAGATGTTGAACAAACTTTGTCCTTTTATCATTTTTTCACTGACGAGCCAAGAGGCGAATATCAGGTTTATCTGAACAATAGTGCAGTGGCAAACATGATGGGTAGAGCAGAAATTGCAAAGACTTTTGAAGAAGAAGTAAGCAATAGATTTGATGCTGCTAACCAGAATGAGAAAATTGGTTTATACAGTACTGCTTGTATTGGTATGAGCGATCAGGAACCATCAGCCATTATTAATGGAAAAGTATTTACTCAACTTACTGTTGATAAAGTAAAATCAATTGTTACCGACATGAAAAACGGGAAATCAATTGATGATATGAATATTGAGTTTGGTGATGGACAGAATGCTTTCAAACTTGTTAAATCAATGGTTCTGAATAATATCAGAAAAAGAGGAAAAGTTCTTTTTTCTGAATATAATCCTGCCGAAGGATTGAAAAAAGCCCTTTCAATGACTCCTGATGAAGTTATTGAAGAAGTAAAAAAATCAACACTTCGTGGACGTGGCGGAGCCGGATTTCCAACTGGATTAAAATGGGATTTCTGTCGAAGATCTGAAGGTGAAGCTCATTATGTTTTATGTAATGCTGACGAAGGTGAACCTGGTACTTTTAAAGAAAGAGTGCTTTTAACTGAATACCCTCAGTTGGTTTTCGAAGGTATGACTATTGCAGGTTACGCAATTGATGCAAACGAAGGAATTTTGTATTTAAGAAAAGAATATGCATATCTTCAGGAATATTTAGAACATATTTTACAAAAACTTCGTGATGAAAATCTTCTTGGAAACAATATTGCAGGAAAAGACGGTTTCAATTATGATATTAGAATTCAGTTTGGTGCCGGAGCATACATATGTGGTGAAGAATCTGCATTGATAGAATCTGCTGAAGGAAAAAGAGGTGAGCCAAGAAATAGACCTCCATTCCCTGTTCAAAAAGGTTATCTTCAACAACCAACAGTTATTAACAATGTAGAAACACTATGTTTTGTTGTTAAAATAATCCAAAATGGTGGCGAATGGTTCACTATGATGGGATCGAAAGAAAGTGCCGGAACAAAATTATTAAGCATTTCAGGTGACTGTAAATACCCGGGTGTTTACGAAATTGAATGGGGTGCAAGAGTAAGAGACATTCTTAAGTTAGCCGGTGCTGAAGAAGATATTCAGGCTGTTCAAATTGGTGGACCTTCAGGTGAATGTGTTTCTCCAAAAGATTATAAAAGAAATATTAGTTTTGAAGACCTTCCAACGGGTGGATCTTTAATAATAATTGGAAAGCAAAGAAATCTGCTGAAGGATATAGTAGCTAATTTTACTGAATTCTTTATAGAAGAATCATGCGGATCATGTGTTCCTTGTAGAGCACTTACCGTGATTATGAAAAATAAATTAGATAAAATTCTTAAAGGAAAAGGAGTTAAATCTGATCTTACTGATCTTGAAGACTGGGGTGCTAAAATGAAAATTTCAAACCGTTGCGGACTCGGACAGACTGCAGCTAACCCAATTCTTACAACACTTAAGAATTTCAGAGAGAAATACGAAGAATTACTTATTAAAGATAAGGAATTTGAAACAGGTTTTGATCTTGAAGCTGCTGTTGCTGAATCATGTGAAGTAGTTGGAAGAACACCTAATTTGTAATTTTTGTTAAAAGAAAAAAACGTAATAATATGAACGATAAAATAAAATTTAAAATTGACGGAAAAGAGTGTTTTGCTAAGCCAGGACAAAATGTCCTAGATGCTGCTACTGATAATGGCGTTTTTATTCCTGCTCTTTGTCATATTAGAGATGTAAAACCTGCAGGTTCTTGCCGTCTTTGCAATGTAAAAATTGCAGGAAGAGTGATGACAGCTTGTACTACTCCGGTTGCTGAAGGTATGGAAATTGAAAATAATATTCCTGAAATAAATGATCTCCGTTTATCAATAATTGAGATGCTCTTTGTTGAAGGAAACCATTTTTGCCCTTCTTGCGAAAAAAGTGGAAATTGCGAATTGCAAGCTCTGGCTTATAAGTATCAGATGATGGTACCTCGTTTTCCATATTCTTTTCCTGTTAAAGAAATTGATGCTACTGCACCAAAACTTATAATTGACAGAAACAGATGCATCTTATGTAAAAAATGTATAAGAGCATTTAAAGATGAAAACGGTAAAAATATTTTTGCTTTTAAAAAACGTGGTACTAAACTCGAAATAAATATTGATGCTAAATTAGCAGCAAATTTATCTGACGAAGATGCCCAAAGAGCTATGGATATTTGTCCTGTGGGAGCAATAATAAGAAAAGAAAAAGGTTTTGACGAACCAATTGGAACTCGTAAATACGATAAATTAGAAATTGGTAGCAATATTGAAAGTGTAATTGAATAAATTAAAAGGAGATCAGAAAATGAGTAAACCTATAGTTGCAACAACAGCACTGGCAAGTTGTTTTGGATGTCACATGTCGCTTCTCGATATTGATGAAAAAATACTTGACCTTGTCGAATTGGTTGAATTTAATAAATCACCAATTGACGATATTAAAAAATTCACTAAACAATGTGATATTGGACTTATTGAAGGCGGGTGCTGCAATAGCGAAAATGTACATGTGTTGAAAGATTTTAGAAAAAATTGTAAAATTTTAATTTCTGTTGGCGAATGTGCCATAATGGGTGGGCTTCCTGCTTTAAGAAATGGTATTCCTATTAAAGAATGTATTGATGAAGCATATCTTAATGGACCAACAGTTGTTGATAGTAATAAGGAAGGTATTCTTCCTAACGACGATGAGTTGCCAATGTTACTGGATAAAGTTTATCCATGTCATGAGGTTGTTAAAATTGACTATTTTCTTCCCGGTTGTCCTCCAAGGGCTGAATTAATTTGGGAAGCTCTTGTAGCTTTAATAACAGGAAACGAACTCAAATTACCTTACGAACTTGTTAAATTTGACTAAAAAGAAAGATAATGACTAAAAAAATAACAATAGAACCTGTAACCAGAGTTGAAGGTCATGGAAAAGTGACTATTCATCTTGATGATAATGGAAATGTTGTACAAAGCAGATTACATATTGTAGAATTCAGAGGATTCGAACGTTTTGTTCAGGGAAGACCTTATTGGGAAGCTCCTGTACTAGTTCAACGATTATGTGGTATTTGTCCTGTAAGTCACCACCTTGCTGCTGCAAAAGCATTAGATGTTATTGTTGGTGCAGGAACAGGAAACGGTCTTACTGCAACAGGAGAAAAAATGAGAAGGTTAATGCATTACGGACAAACTTTCCAGTCTCATGCTTTGCATTTTTTCCATCTTGCATCTCCCGATCTACTTCTAGGAATTGATGCTGACCCTGCTATTAGAAACATAATAGGAGTAATTAAAGAATTTAAGGATCTTGCTGTTCAAGGCGTAATGATGCGTAAATTCGGTCAGGAAATAATTGCAGCTACTGCCGGTAAAAAAATTCATGGAACAGGTGCAATTCCAGGAGGTATTAATAAAAACCTTAGCATCGAAGAAAGGGATTCATTTCTTAAAGGTGCTGACCCTATGAATATTGACAAAATGATTGAATGGGCTCAGGCTGCAGTAGATCTTTTTAAAGGATATCATAAAGATCATGTTGACCTTATTGACAATTTTGCAGCTTTTCCATCAAGTCACCTAAGTCTTGTTAGAGAAGACGGTGCTTTAGATCTTTATCACGGAGTTATAAGAGCTGTTGACTCTGAAGGTAAGAAAATTCTTCACGATGTAGATTGTCAGGATTACTTGAAATATATTGGCGAAGAAGTAAGAAGCTGGAGTTATATGAAATTCCCTTATTTACTCGAATATGGTAAAAAAGACGGTTGGTATCGTGTTGGACCTTTAGCTCGTTTAAATACTGCTGAATTTATTCCTTCTCCATTGGCTCAAAAAGAATTTGAAATTTTCAAAGCTTATACAAATGGTAAACCTAACAATATGTCGATGCATATGCACTGGGCACGATTGATTGAGTTACTCCATTCTGCAGAGATGATGAAAGAATTACTAAACGATTCTGATCTTCAGAAAAATGACCTTGTTGTTAAAGGTACTAAAATAAATGAAGGTGTTGGAATGCTTGAAGCTCCTCGTGGTACTCTGTTCCATCATTATAGAATTAATGATAATGATCAGATTGAAATGGCTAACCTTATTGTTTCAACAACAAGCAATAACGAACCAATGAATCTTGCAGTAAAGAGTGTTGCTGAAAAATACATGAACGGACAAAAGGAAATTACCGAACCAATGATGAATGCTGTTGAGGTAGCAATTAGAGCTTACGACCCTTGTTTAAGTTGTGCTACACATGCATTAGGAAAAATGCCTTTGGAAGTTTCTTTGTATGATTCTAAAAATCTTTTAATTGATAAAAAGAGAACATAAATAAATTTTAGATTTGATATTTTTGATTGGAAACTAAAAATTGGGAAACCATTTATTAGTTTCCAATTTTTTGTTAATATATTTTAATGAATAATTATTGTAGAAAATCCAGGGATTTAGGAAATAAATCTCTGTAGGATATCATAAACTAAGAGAAAATAATTTACTTATTAAATACTTGATTTATTTTGAGAATATTTCTCAAAATTATTCGTTATTTGCAGAATAAATAAAAATCTCAAAAATGAAAATTTTATTGTACGGATACGGGAATCCAGGAAGACAAGATGACGGATTAGGGAATGCTTTTATCAATGATATAGAAGAATGGGTGAAAAAACAAGGACTTGAGGGCTTTAGCTTTGATAGTAATTATCAACTCAATATTGAAGATGCTCTTGAGATATCCAATTATGATTTAGTTATTTTTGTTGATGCTTCAGTAGAAGAAATTGAGGATTTTTGTATATCAAAAGTAGATGCAAGTACAAAAGTTACTTTTACTACCCATGCTGCTTCTCCCGGTTATGTTGTTGACCTTTGTAAAAAAATGTATAATAAAGCACCTGTAACTCTTCTGCTTCATATAAAAGGATATGAGTGGAAGCTTGATGAAGGATTAACCGAAAAGGCAAAACAAAATCTTGAAAAAGCAATAATTTATTTTAAAGAAAAATTAAGTACTCCTGAGGCTTTGCTTGATTCTGATGTTGATTTAAAAAAGTGTGTTTAATTAGCTAACGGATGATTTATTGAAAACTCTCGTGCCTCGAGTTTCTAACAATTCAGCATCACAAAATCACCAACATTAGCAACGTCTTACTAAAGGGGAAGGTACAGTTTCTATCAATATATTATGATCCAATAAAAAAAATATTATCTTTTCTGAAAATTATTTACCTGAAAAGAAACACTAAACAACCAGATTAAAGCAACTCTTTACTTTAATTAAGAAGCTAAGAATAGTTGTGCTTATTCTCAAAGAAATTTATAATTTTGCGAAAATATTTCGTTAAAAACACAATTATGATAATCTGTGAAAAGAAATCACATATTTATGCTGTAATTGCAATGATAATTTGGGGTATGTCGTATATCTGGACAAAGATTGTGTTTCAGATTTATTCGCCTTTTACAACTGTTTTTCTTAGATTGTTACTATCATCAATAATCTTAATAATATACTTAAAATATTCAGGTAAGTTGACAAAAATTAATAAAAAGGATTATTTATTGTTTTTGTTTACTGCATTTTTTAGTCCGTTTTTATATTTTCTTGGCGAAAATTTTGGGATCAAACTTGTTTCTCCAACAATTAGTGCAGTAATTATTTCGTCAATACCTGTGTTTACTCCAATTGCTGTATTTATAGTAACAAGAGAAAGGCTTTCAAAATTTAATACCTTCGGTTTAATAATATCATTTCTGGGAATTGTTTTGATTGTTTTAGAAAAAGATTTTTCGATACAAGTATCTCCAGTTGGTTTGATCTTTTTATTTGGTGCTGTGGCTTCTGCCATAATATATTCATTTTTCCTTAAAAAACTTTTAAGCAGGTATTCACCAATAACTCTTATTACTTATTTAAATGTTATTGGAACAATCTATTTCCTTCCATTATTTTTTACCTTTGATTATTCAGAGTTTATTACAATTATTCCATCTACCGAGGTAATAGTTTCAATTATATTACTTAGTGTTTTTGCTTCTTCTCTTGCTTTTATTTTATTCACTACTAGTGTAAGAAATATTGGAATAATAAAAACAAATTTATATACCAATCTTATTCCCGTATTTGCAGCATTATTGTCGTATTTTTATTTAGGTGAACATTTTAATCTCAATAAAATCGTTGGAATTATTATTGTGATTATTGGAGTTATACTCTCACAGATTCATAAACCAAGAATTATTACTCGAATATTTTCGTAGTAATTATTTTATAGATTAATTATTTTTCTATCTTTGCAAACTCAAAATTATGGCGAGGTAGCTCAGTTGGTTAGAGCGTCGGATTCATAACCCGGAGGTCTCGAGTTCAATTCTCGATCTCGCTACAAAAAATCCCTTTTAAATATTTTATTTAAAAGGGATTTGCTTTTAAAGAGTTTATTGTAAACAATAAGAAAACCAACCTTTTCAGCTTGGCTCAAATTTCTATAAAAAGAAAGATTCTTTATTTATTTCTGAGTAAAGTTGGTATTTATTTTCTTTTTTTTCGAAAAAATATATATTTCCGTTTTTTTGAAAAACATGATAATTGATATTAGGTATTTGTTTTTCAGTTAATCCGGATTTTTTAATTTCTTCTAAAGTATAATAGTCATCAATCTTCATAAAAAACATAATATTTATCTTAACAAAGTTAAACTAAATATTGGAAATCAAAAATTAAATGATGAAAAAAACATATTTTTTTTCATTAAAGTATCAATGAAAAAAAAATGTGTAATAAGAAAATATAGCTGTAAAAACAAAATCTTCCCCCATTTATTATGAGGGAAGATTTGTACAATGGAATAAACGTTTCTAAAAATCAATAATTTTTTTTATTCCGGAGTTTGATATTTTGAATATATTATTTCAACCATCTATCAAGCCAATTGAAAAATGTTCGCTGCCATAAAATTCCATTTTGTGGTTGTAAAACCCAGTGGTTCTCATCAGGAAAATACAAGTACTCAGCTGGTACATCTTTCAAAATAGCTGCATTAAAAGCAGTCATCCCTTGAGTTACAACAACTCTATAATCTCGTTCCCCATGAATACAAAGAATAGGAGTATCCCATTTATCAACAAATTTATGTGGTGAATGTGCATAAACATCTTTAATTAATTTATTATTTTTTTCCCAGAACGGACCGCCTTTATCCCAATTTTCAAACCACATTTCTTCGGTTTCAAGATATTGTGCTTCCTCATTAAAAATACCGTCGTGAGCTATAAATGCCTTAAATCTACCTTCATGGTTTCCGGCTAAGTAATAAACTGCCCAGCCGCCTGCACTAGCTCCAATAGCACCTAAACGATCTGCATCAACAAATGGTTCTTTTGCCATAGCATCTATAGCATCTAAATAATCTTGCATGCTTTTACCGTGATAATCTTTACTAATTTGTTCCTGCCAGGCTTGTCCGAATCCGGAAACTCCTCTACGAGCAGGAGCAACAATAATATAATCATTGGCAGCCATAATCTGATAATTCCAACGATAATGGAAACTTTGGCTTAATGGTCCTTGCGGTCCGCCTTTGCAGTAAAGTATTGTTGGATATTTTTTCTTCGGATCGAAGTCAGGTGGATAAATTACAAACATTTGTAAGTCTTTATTATCTTTTGTTTTAATCCAGCGTTCTTCAACATTACCCATTGTAAGTTGATCTAACAAATCTTTATTAGTGAAAGTTATTTGTTCAGCTTCACCATTTTCAGGATTTATTGCAAATAGCTCTGTTGGTAAAGACATTGTTTGTTTGGGAGCAATAATTTTATCTCCTGCTAAAGCAACACCTCTGTAATCTTGTAAACCTTCTGTAATTTGGGCTATTTCACCTGTACTTAAATTAAACTTATAAATTTGGAATGCACCATGCCAATCACTATTAAAATAAATATCCTTACTATCAGGAGTCCATGTTATGCTTCCGATATTTTGATCAAAATTTTCAGTAGCATAGGTTAAATCTCCGGTTTTAAGATTCATGATAAATAAACGATTTTTATCAGATTCATAACCCTCTCTTTCCATACTTTCCCAAGCCATATAATTTCCATCAGGGGAAAATACAGGAGTTATATCAAAGCCCATCATTCCTTTAGTCATATTCTTAGTTTTTCCTGTTTCCAGATTATAAAAATATATGTCTGAATTTGTAGAAAGTGTTGCTGCTTTACCATAAAGTTTTTTACACGTATAAGCAATAGTTTTGCTGTTGGGTGTCCAACTAACCTGTTCGATACCACCCCATGGTTTTAGTGGAGTCTGAAAAAGTTCACCTTCGTTAATATCTTTGTCATTCCAAATTTTTGTACCATCATAATCAGCATAAAATACATGGCTGTATGTATCAACCCATTCGTCCCAATGGCGATACATTAAATCATTTTCTATACGACCGGTAGCCATAGGAAGGTCAGGGTACATATCATGCACATCCATATCTACTTTTACTTCTTTTGTGTATATAAGTTTAGTCATGTCCGGTGAATATTTGTAAGCTGTAATACCACCATCTACAGACGTGATTTGATTACGATCACTTCCATCAGGATTCATTTCCCAAAGCTGGCTTCCATACATAAAACTGATTTTTTTCCCGTCGGGTTTCCATCCTGAAGAATACTCACCTTTATTTGTTTTGGTTATTTGTTTAAGGTTTGATCCATTAACGGAAATTGTATATAAATCAGCGTTTCCTTTATTTTGAGGAATATCGTAATAAGCAATTCTGTATAGTACAGTTTGATTGTCGGGTGAAACACTCATGTTGCTCACTCTACCAAAGCTCCATAAAACTTCAGGAGTCATTCGGTCAGAAGTTAATTTGAGATCTTTTTTACCAATATATTCTCCCTGTTTCTCTTTTTGAGGTGTTGTACACGCTTGCATAAAGAGTAACACAAGAGCAATACTTGTTAATTTTAATACTAATTTTTTCATTTTTAGATATTTTAAATTTATAAATAGCTTCTTATTTTAAGTTTGCTAAGTTCTAAAAAAAATCGGAGTTATTATTGAATTAATTTGAATATTTCACAATTTGAAGATTTGATAATTTGATAATTTGTTTTTGAAAGAGCCGCTAAGCGGGTTATTTGAAGATGTGTAGAAACCATCAAACATTATATCAGTTTATTAGAAACCCGCTAAGCGGATGAGTTTAATAATTTGATAATTTGAAGATTTGAATAATTTACATCTTTAAAAAATGAGCTCATTTTTTTATTTCTTTTTTTCCTGTTTTTTTCTGAGATAGACTATCAACCCAATAATGAAAACAAAAATAAACAGCGGTGGTGTAAGAGACACACTTTCAGGCAAATCTTCATGTACTTCTAAATCAATGTAATCACCATTTATTGTATTAATTATTACTTTTAATGTTTCATCTCTCGAAGGTGAATAGTAATAATAAAAACCTTCTTCTGCCCTTCGAACTCCACCTTTGTCAATTGAGTGAGATTCGATAAATAAAGTATCGAAAAGTATTTTATTGTTTTTACCAAATATTTTAATTTCAGCTTCAAATTCAGGATACCCAATTTCCGATGAAAACATCTCATCAACACCCCAAAAGAAAAACTGATAATCATGGGTTACTTTTGTAAAAATTTCAGCCTGATGTTCATTAATCCCGGAAAAACGTTCTTCAAAAACTCTATATTCATTTTTGACATTATTGTATATGATAAAGCCAATAATCCCAATTACCATTATTATTATTCCAATAAATTTTCGTTTAGTGATTTTCATAGTTTTTCTTTTTAAATAAAATTAAAAATTCACATCGCAATCAGGATGTTTTTGTTTAAACAACTCTTTTTCTTTTGCCGGAATATTTTCTTCCGAAACCTGAAATATACTTAATATCGGAAGTTCCATTACAGGAGTTATAGTTTCAATTTTTGTATCGAAAACCACTAAAACCTGTAATTTATTCTTATCAGCAAGAGGATTCAGATCTTTAATATCATTCATCTGAATATATATGGTTTCAAGCATTTTATGTCCACGTAATGCTTCAAGACTTGAAACATGATTATCAGGTATACTCACATCTATCAGGCTATCTAAATCAGCTAAAGCATCAATATTTTGAATAAAAGTTGAACCAGCAGAAATTGATTTCAGTCTTTTTAATTTTCGAAGTGGATCAAGATTTGTCTCTCCCAGAGGAAAATGATCACAATTAACTTTTTCAAGATTAATTATTTTCAATAAATCTTCTTCTGATGGTTCTTTTCCAATTTTATCAATTTCACGAAGAAAAACTATTTTCCAGGTTTTATTCAAAGTATTCCACCATATTTGTTCCTCGGTATTATTTTTATTATCTGTGATACGATCACATTTTCCAGCAATAAAAACTATGCTGCTTAAAATAATTAATATATAAATTTTAATTTTCATAAATACTATTATTTACATTCCAATATACAAAATATTAGCAACACCACTGCTTTTAAGTATTCCCCACGGAACTGTTCCATCAGGAAGTTTTTTATTAATATTTTTAACGATTTCTGATCTTTTATCATTATAACCTTCGATAAACCAATTATTAGCCAGAGGAGTATCAAACTGAACCAACAAAGTATAATATTCATCGCCAAAAATTGTAATTCCCATTGGAGTATATTTTTGATCGACAAAAGGTTTTATGGCTATTGAAACTGCATTCAGGTCGAGTGCTGATGGAACTATTTGCCATGCTTTTCCATTGAAATTTGTTTTAATATAAAATACATAATACGCCTTTCCATCCCATGAAAAACCACTTGGAATATATCCCTGATTCATATTTTTGTTTATTCCTTGTTGTAAACTATTGGCATCGTTATACCACTCCATATTCCATGCAGTAATTGATAAAACTCCGCCTCCAAGGTATAAAACCTCATATTGTGAGTTCATACAATTTAATCCAACAGGAACAAAACCTTTATTAGTTTTTGTAGTTACATTTTGTTTGAAGGATTCAATATTATTATTGTAAGAATTTAAAGACCATAATTCTGCAAAAGAATTATTATTAATATTTGAATTATTATTTTTTGGTTTTGTTATGTTTTTCTTATTAGATGTTGGAATATTTTTTTTCTTAGGCACAGGTGCTTTATTATTTACATCAATTTGGTTTTGTTTTCTTTTAGGAACAATATTATCATCTTTTTTTATCTTGGAAATATTCGACCAAGTATCCCACTCACCATTAATAAACTTCGATCGAAATTGATTATAGAGTTTTTCATCTTTATATTGATATATTTGATTATTTGTAATCACCCAGCCAATATATGGTCCATTAAATTGCAAACTGGTAAATGTACCTGTTTCATTATTAATTGACTCTTTTTTCCAAGTCTTACCCCCATCAATAGTATGCATAAGGAGACCTTTTTCACCACAAATCCATCCATTCCAGGGATCAGTAAATTGAATATCATGAAGATTTGTTCCTCCCTGCTGTGCTTTTTTATAATAGTTCCATGAAACACCACCATCCTTTGTAAACATAATTAAGTTGTTGGCTCCAACTATCCATCCATTATTTTCATCAATAAACCACATTGCATTTACAGCCATACGAGAGTTTTTTAGACCAGCTGCCACCTCTGTTGGATGCCAATTATTACCTCCATCGGTTGTATAATAAATAAGAGGCATCTCTGATGGATAATAAGTACCATTACATAAAATCCAACCATTCTTATTATCCACAAATTGAACCCCTACAAGATGCTTTCTAATAAAGCCGGATTTTACATTCCAACTATTTCCACCATTTTTTGTATAAAGTACAATTCCATTATTACCAACACACCATCCATTTTTTTCATCATTAAAATAAATAGCATTTAAATCTAAAGATGTTCCTGATTTCTGATTTTTCCAAAATGCCTCTAGAGCTGTATTTTCACTAAAAGCAATACCACCCCGTTTCCCACAAATCCATAATTTTTTCTTATCAAGAGCAAAAATACCATTTGCATCACTACCCATATTGTGTGATGCCAGCGATTTTTGATGATAATAAATTCTATGTACATTGGGTGCGTACTGTGATGAACTAATACTACCTGTAATAAAAACCATTTCCTCTTTACCGGATGAAGATATAGCTGTAGTATAATAACCATCTATGGTATTTTGCTTTACCCATTTAGCCTGAGGAAGGGGGTAGGGTATCTTATTAGGTAAAGTATTTTGTGAACCATTATTATTTGTGTTTTGGAGTCTTGATTTTGCTTTATTTATTGCTGGGGCCCATTCATTATTATATCTTAAAGAAGCATTGAAATTTCTTTGTACAATTAATTTATTTTTAGTTTCTACATCAGCCTGCATACCTTTGGTAAGTCTTGTACTTCCAACATCATTTTTTACATCAACAACCCCCTCATAAACATAAACATTGGTGGACTTATCCTGATTTACAACTACCTCAAACTTGGTTCCCCTGACTCCTGCAGTTGCTGTTGGAGTTTGTATTACGTAACTTGATTTCACACCAGATTCTTTAATTATATCTCCCTCACTCCATGAAGGCCCTTTTATTACTGTTAGATAACATCTACCAGGTTTAAGCACGATGGTTCTAGAATGATATTTTTCATTAGCTTTACGCGGCATATCGGGTTCTAACATATATTCATCGATATAAGCAACAGTACCAGGCATTGTAGAAATAATATGATTATACTCGGTTAACAATACTTTGCCTTTCAATACATGTATTTTATAAAACCACAAAAACCCAAATCTATATATAAAAGTTTCATGATACTTTAAAATTTCAATAACTCCCTTATTGGGATCATCCTTAAAAAGTTTGGCATCAATGGCTGCGGCAGTCTTGAAAAAAAGAAAAGTATGTCCATCAAATTCAGATAAATACACAATTTCATCCTCTTCATCTAAAGGCTCTTGTTCCAAATCAGCTTGCTGATTCTGATTCTGTAATACTTGACAACCCCTAAGATCAACTCCTCCATTACTTACTGATAAACCTTTTGGTGTATTTGGGCAAATATCAAATTCATTTAATACTTGATCTTGATCATTGTCTTTATTTATATTTTTTGTTAAATACGTAGAACGTAACTTCATTGTTTTAAAGTTTTTTCCAGTTATACCTGAATATTTACATTCCATGGTATGTCCATCATTTAGTAGCCTAAATTCATAATTATAAATATATGTTCCAGAATTTTTAACAACCTTAGTTTCGTAATATTTTAGAACTCCATTTGTTATTTGTCCATACCATTTCCAACCATCATCATGACCTCTATCTAATTCAACCGTTGATCCATTTTGCTTAAATTTGAAAACAGCCTCATTGAAATCATCATAATCACCCACCCATGTACCATGAAAATATTCATTTTGAATTCGTTTGCCGGGGGGGGCAACTTGTGATTTTACCGAAATAAAGCAAAATATTAAACAAATAGTTAATACTTGTGCAATTAAACTTTCTCTCTTTTGCATAATTCTATATTTTATATTAATTGAAATTCTTATTTTATAATAATTAATAATTGATGTTTTTTAATAATTCTATCAAATTCCTATATACAAAATATTAGCAACACCACTGCTTTTAAGTATTCCCCAAGGAACTGTCCCATCAGGAAGTTTTTTATTAATATTTTTAACGATTTCTGATCTTTTATCATTAT
>CAYOKJ010000017.1:0-6112 GCA_964404485.1 uncultured Bacteroidales bacterium
ACCAAAGAAAAAACGTACTAGAAGGACAGGTGGAATAAAACCAAAGACAGTTGAAAAAACTGTTG
This sequence comes from uncultured Bacteroidales bacterium, assembly GCA_964404485.1. GTDB lineage: Bacteria > Bacteroidota > Bacteroidia > Bacteroidales > JAIORY01 > JAIORY01. The sequence goes on from CAYOKJ010000017.1 coordinate 66, forward strand.
CTGAATCTCCCGCTGCTGAAGAAACAACAGAAGCTCCTAAAGAAGAAGTGAAAGAAGCTACAGTAGAAGAAGTGAAAGAAGTTCCTAAAGAAGAAATGAAAGAAGAAAAGAAAGAAGATCCAAAAGAATAAGAAAAATAAATAAAATATTTTTGAGTTCTGAATTATCCTACTCATTAAAAAAGGATAAGGTAAATATATACTTTATCCTTTTTTTATTTTAATTTTGCAAATTATTAATTTACTAAAATTATTTTACTATGAGCCAAATAGTTAATATACACGCAAGACAAATCCTTGATTCAAGAGGAAATCCTACAGTTGAAGTTGATGTTTATACAGATGAGGGAGTAATCGGAAGAGCTTCAGTTCCATCCGGAGCCTCAACAGGAATACATGAAGCAGTTGAACTGCGAGACAATGATAAAAGTACTTATCTTGGAAAAGGTGTGCTTAAAGCTGTTCATAATGTTAATAGTATACTTAATGAAGAACTTCAAGGGTATTATGTTAGCGAACAGAATGAGATTGATAAACGAATGATTGAAATTGATGGTACACCTAATAAAGCTAAGCTTGGTGCAAATGCCATTCTTGGTGTTTCGCTTGCTGTAGCTAGTGCGGCAGCTCAGGAAACCGGACAACATTTATATAGATATATTGGTGGTGTGAATGCAAATATGCTCCCAATTCCAATGATGAATATTTTAAATGGTGGTTCACATGCTGATAATAGTATAGACTTTCAGGAATTTATGATTATGCCTGTTGGTGCTACTTCTTTCTCTGAAGCTATTAGAATGGGTGCTGAGGTATTTCATAATCTAAAATCTGTTTTAAAAGAAAAAGGATATTCTACTAATGTTGGTGATGAAGGTGGATTTGCTCCAAACCTTAAATCTAATGAAGAAGCAGTTAAGTTAATAATTCAGGCAATAAAAAAAGCTGGATATAAACCAGGTGAAGATGTGTATATTGCGCTTGACCCCGCTGCATCAGAGTATTTTATTCCTGAAGAAAATGTTTATCATCTTAAATGGTCAACAGGTGAAAAACTTTCAATTGAAAAAATGGTTGCATTTTGGGAAAATTGGGTAAATAAATATCCAATAATTTCAATTGAAGATGGTATGGCTGAGGATGATTGGGATGGTTGGAAATTAATGACTGAAAAATTAGGTGATAAAATTCAACTCGTTGGTGATGATAATTTCGTAACAAATACAGAGCGTTTACAAAAAGGTATTGATCTCGGAATTGCAAATTCAATCTTAATTAAAGTTAATCAGATTGGAACCTTAACCGAAACTATTGATGCAGTAAATTTAGCTCATAGAAATGGATATACTGCTGTTATCAGTCATCGTTCAGGTGAAACCGAAGATATTACAATTGCAGATCTTGCAGTTGCATTAAATACAGGTTTAATCAAAACTGGCTCGGCAAGCAGATCCGACAGAATTGCAAAATATAATCAATTGCTGAGAATAGAAGAAATCCTTGGTGATTCAGCTAAATATCTTGGAAAAGATTTTAAGTTTTTGAAATAATTGGTATAACACTTATTTCTTGATAAAAAAACCCGGGTTAATCATATTGAATAATCCGGGTTTTTACTTGAGGAATTTTTACCTGACTGTATTCAGCGGAACTCGTACTCCATTTTTATATGCAATGATAAAGGCTCCGGAAATTCTTTTGTTTTTTAAAACATTTTTGTAATCAACAGCATTGTTATAATTATAAAACAAACCCGCTGTATATTTGTAATATCCATTAATATATTCCTCAGCAATTGTTTCATTAATATTATATGAATTTGCTAATTGTTGAATATTGATTCTTTTCTGGTATTTAGCCATTATTTGAACTCTGAAAACTACTCCTGTTTCAGGAATCTGAGCTTGCTGAATAAATTCAGTTTGAGGTGTAATAGTAGCTTGATTTGAATTATACGTAATATTAGAAGTGGAAGGTTTATTTCCTGTAATAATAAATTTTCCTTCATCAATGATTGTTTCTTTTTGTACAGGAGGGGCATCCATATCAATTCTTGCAATTCCAATATTGTCCCTTGAATTTTTTGTTTTTGAACTTGAATAAGAGGCTATACTGACTATGTCATATTCAACTGCTTTTGGAGTTTGTCCTTGATATGAGGATTTTCTTTCTGATTTGATTTTTTTGTATTGTTCACGTTGTTCGCGTTTATTATCTTCCAAATCACGTCTATCAGCTTTGCGTTTATCAAGCTTAGCTTTATCCTGATATGCACTCATGTCCCTTCTAGCTTCTTTCTCAATTCTTTCCTGATACTTAGCTTGTCTTTTGTCGGGATTGCCAAGTGAAATATTTAAAGAGTTGAAATTATATGAAAGACCTAATGATGTATAATTGTAATAATCGTATTTTCTACCGTTAACTGTTGCGTCAAGTCTGTCGGAATTAACTCCATGAGTAGTGTGTTGAAAATTAATGCCTATGCTGTTACTAAGATTAAATTTAAAACCTATGCCTACAGGAATAACTATTTCAGTGGTTCTTTTATTTGGTCCGCTACCAACAAATCCGCTTTTTCGTAATACTTCGCCAGTAACATAATCTTTTACTTCTGTTTCCCAGTTCGAAAATCCTATTCCGGCTAAACCGTAAACATAAAATTTTCGGTACTCATTAAATCCACCAAACAAATTACTAAAATTTATTGTTGAGTTAAAATTATATTCAAAAATCTTTGAATCAAAATTTACACCGGTATATGTGGCTTCATTAATTCTTGTTCCATGTAATTTACCGTTTATTAATTGTCCTCCAAAGCTAATTACCGGTGATATTTGCTTGTGTAATGATATTCCGTAAGCATATCGAAAATCATCTTCGTATGGTAAAAATTTGTATTGTTGAATGTCTCCATAAAACAAGTTCAAACCTCCATTAATATTAATTCTCCAATTATCGAAGAATCTTTTTTCGTTTTGTTCATATTCCTGAGAAAAAGATGAGAGGCTTGAAAATATCAAGAATCCGAAAAAAGAAAATATTATTATAAAAATAGTTTTATTTTTCATTATAGTTAATTCAAGTATTAATAAGAGCAATACTTATTTAAATATTCTAATGCAATTCCAAAGCCGAGTTCATATGATTTGTTCCAATCCTGACAAGCTCCCTCAAGATCATTTATATAAAACCTTGCTACGCCACGATTATAATAGTTCTTAATCCAATTGGAGTATTCTGAAACTTCTCGTGGTTTTATTTCAACCGCTTTGTCAAAATCTTCAATAGCTTCATTAAATTTATTTAGCTTTAATTTCGAAATACCCCTATATGAATACAACATAGAAACCTCAGCATTAGGTTCAAATTCCACTGCTTTATTAAACTCTTCAATTGCTACATCAAATAGACCTGATTGGTAGTTCAGCATTCCCCAGTTATAATGGTTCTGGAATTCAGAAAAATCTTCACTCATAGGAATAATGTTCTGTTGAGCACCTCTGATAAAATTCTTAAATTGATGATAATTTGTTTCGTAAAAAGTATGTTTAAAAAGAGCTTCCAAATGCCTCGGGTCTGTATAAAAGGTATATAAATGCTTGGTAGTATACGATTTAACCAGTTTAAAACGACAAGTTTTCTTTCCGTTATCTGAAATAGGATAAACTGCCCAAACAAGGTTTGCATGATTATAATTTATTAAACTTTGTGTTTTTGTAATTTTATTAACAATATTATCACCTATTATGGCAGGATCATAATTTTTAACTGTTCCATAGCAATAAACATCAAGATTGACAGCAAATGGTTTATTAAATTCTACTTCTTCAGGTAAAACTTTAAGTAAATTCTTGGCATTAAATACATAAAATGTTGCTGAATAAAAACTGCTCCATCCTTCTGCAAGTAAAGGAAATTCATACTCACCATCTTTATATTCAATTATCAGAACATTGTATTGTATATCATCAATTAATACTTTTCGTAATTGTATCTCAGTAAAATTTTCTTGCCCAAGTTTAAACTTTTGAGAAGGTCTTTTTTTTGTTTTGAAGTTTGAAAAAGGTATAACATTTTTTACGCTTGTCCAACGACCATTATCTTGTAAGCACCATCCATATACATCTGATAATTTCGATTGTATGCCGCTGATAGTTGAAAAAGATATTTCATTCTCATTATCTTCTTGCTGCGAATATGCTATTGTTCCAGAAATTATAATTATAATTGAAAATATGAGGCTTTTTATTCGCATAAGCTTTTTATTTCTGTTTTATTATCAAGATTACAAAGCAAATCATTGCATAATAACGGTAAATTTATAAAAAAAATATTATTTCTTTGAATCAAAGAAAAGAACTTATTAACAGTTAAATTGTTAGTTATTATCATTAATAACAGTTATTATATTAATTAAGTATATAATTATTTATTGATTTTTAATTTTGCTAATTTTATTGCATTTTCAATTCCTTGAGGACTTTTGCCTCCGGCACTGGCAAAATGAGCCTGACCACCACCGCCACCTTTTATCTCTTTTGATATTTCCTTGATAATATTTCCTGCATGTAATTTCTTATTATTTATGATGTTTTCAGAAATCATAATTGTTAAATTAGCTTTATTATCTTGGAATGAACCTAAAATTAGAAACATGTTTGCAATCTTTTTATTCAGACTAAAAGCAATATCTTTTGCAGTATTTATGTCAATTTCAAGTTTTGCAGAAATAAAATTTATACCATTAATATTTTCTATCTTTTTTGTGAGTTTTTTAATAATCTCGTTTGTTTGACCTTTCTTAAGTTTATTAATTTCTTTTTGAAGAAGTGTATTTTGTTCGATAAGGTTTTTAATGCCGGGAATTACATTATTAGGATTTTTAAGTAGTTCTTTGATATTATGAATAGTATCGTATTGTTTAATCAAATTTTCTTCTGCTTTTTCTCCTGTAATTGCTTCTATTCTTCTAATGCCGGCTGCAATTGCACTTTCAGAAATAATTTTAAAAGTACCAATCATACCTGTGGCATTTACATGTGTACCCCCACAAAGCTCTACAGAAAAATCTTTGTCGAAAGTAATTACTCTTACTGTATCTCCATATTTTTCTCCAAATAATGCTGTTGCTCCCATTTTTTTTGAATCAGCGAAAGGGATATTACGTTTTTCATCAAGTTGAATATTTTGGCGAATTTTTTTATTTACAATTTTCTCAACTTTAAGAATTTCTTCATTTGTAAGTTTGGAAAAATGAGAAAAATCAAATCGTAATCTGTTGGCTTCAACCAAAGAACCTTTTTGTTCAACATGCTCACCTAAAACATCTTTAAGTGCAGAGTGCATTAAATGTGTGGCTGTGTGATTATTTGATGTTTGTTGTCTTTTTTCTGCATTTACAACTGCTGTAATATTTTTATTGATATTTTGAGGTAGTTTTTTTGTGATATGAATAATCAGATTATTTTCTGTTTTAGTATCATCAATAAATATTTTATCATTGTTCATCAAAAAATAACCCTTGTCACCAACTTGTCCACCTGATTCAGCATAAAAAGGGGTTTTATCCAACACAATTTCAAAGTATTCTTTGTTTTTTGCTTTAACTTTTCTGTATTTGATAATCCTTGCTTTGGCGGAAAGGTTTTGATAGCCAACAAACTCAGTTTCGTTCTCTTCTTTGTTCAAAATAACCCAATCATCGGTATTCACCACTGCTGCTTTTCTTGAGCGAATTTTTTGCTCAGACAATTGCTTTTTGAAATTTTGCATGTCAACTTTCCAACCTTTCTCATCAGCCATAAGTTGTGTCAGATCAATGGGGAATCCAAATGTGTCAAAAAGTTGAAACGCAAATTTCCCATCAATAGTTTTCTTTGACATTTTGCCAAATTTCGTTATGTCTTCAGAATGAGTTACGTTTTGTGTTGAGTTCTTTAATAAATAATCTTCAAATAAATCAAGTCCTTTAGCAAGTGTTCTTAAAAAAGAAATTTCTTCTTCTGCAATTACTTTACGGATTAGATCTTCTTGCTTGCCAATTTCAGG
>CAYOKJ010000017.1:6212-21366 GCA_964404485.1 uncultured Bacteroidales bacterium
TTTCTTCTTCTGCAATTACTTTACGGATTAGATCTTCTTGCTTGCCAATTTCAGGAAAGATATCTTCCATCTGGGAAACAAGAAGAGGAACAAGTTTGTTAATAAATGCTTCTGTGAACCCTAAAAATGTATACCCGTATCTTATTGCACGTCTGAGTATTCGTCGAATAACGTAGCCTGCACCTGTATTCGAAGGTAATTGTCCATCACCAATTGCAAAAGCTACGGCACGTAAATGATCTGAAATAACTCGCATTGCAATATCTGCATCATTATTATCGCCGTATTTTTTATTCGATAGTTTTGCAATTTCCAGTATTAATGGTTGAAAAACATCGGTATCATAATTTGATCTAACACCTTGCATTACCATACACAAGCGTTCAAAACCCATGCCTGTATCAACATGTTTTGCCGGCAAAATTTCAAGTTTTCCACTTGTATTTCTGTTAAACTCAATAAAAACCAAATTCCAAATTTCAATTACTTCAGGATGATCTTTGTTAATTAATTCCTTTCCGGGAATTTTCGCCTTTTCTTCTTCGTTGCGGATATCAATATGAATTTCGGAACATGGTCCACATGGTCCGGTATTACCCATTTCCCAGAAATTATCCTTTTTAGATCCGTTAAGAATATTCTCTTCAGCTACAATATTTTTCCAATATAAATAAGTTTCTTCATCTTTTCCAAGACCATCATCTTTGTCACCTTCAAAAACAGTTACGTAAAGATTACTTTTATTTATTTTATAAACTTCTGTGAGTAATTCCCATGCCCATTCAATCGCTTCTTTTTTAAAATAATCCCCAAACGACCAATTGCCAAGCATTTCAAACATTGTATGATGATATGTGTCGCGACCAACTTCTTCCAAATCATTATGTTTTCCGGATACCCTTAAACATTTTTGTGTGTCAGCTATTCTTTTTTGAGTAATAGGAGAATTTCCTAAAAAAACATCCTTGAATTGGTTCATGCCTGCATTTATAAACATAAGAGTAGGATCATTTTTTGTAACCATTGGAGCGGAAGGAACTATATTGTGGCCTTTAGAAACAAAAAAATCTAAAAATGTTTTTCTTACCTGGGAAGATTTCATACAATGCTATTTTAACATATTATTGTTAATTGTTTTTATTTGCAAATTTAGTTTATTTAATTAAATTTGCATTTGTTCAGATAAAAATAGTGAGTACATTTTTATTGATCAGAGATAATATGCCTAAATCGCAATATAAATATAATCCCAAAACTTTATCTTATGATAAAGTAAAAGTATCTGCTAAAACTTGGTTGATTAAAATATTTTCTTTTATTGCAACTACTTTAGTTTTTGCCGGTGTAGTTATTTTTGTTGCATACAGTTTTTTTGAATCTCCAAAAGAAAGGATGCAAAAAAGAGAAGTCGAACAATTGAAGTTTAAATATAGTATTTTGAATGATCAGATTGATAATATGTCAGTTGTTTTACAAGATATTCAAAATAGAGATGATAATATTTATCGTGTAATTTTTGAAGCAGAACCAATTCCAAGTTCAATTAGAAAGGCCGGATATGGTGGGGCAAACAGGTATGCAAAACTTGACGGATATAGAAATTCTGAATTAATTATTGAAACGTCAAGAAAACTTGATAAGATTGCAAGTCAACTGTATGTTCAATCAACTTCTTTCGACGAGGTTTTTAATATGGCAATTAATAAGGCTGAGATGCTTGCATGTCTTCCCGCAATTCAACCAGTTAGAAATGTTGATTTGAAAAGAATTTCTTCGTATTATGGTTATCGTACCGATCCTTTTTATAAAGTTAAGAAATTTCATTCGGGAGTTGATTTTTCCGCTCCAACAGGAACCGAAGTATATGCTACCGGAAATGGAGTTGTTAAGTTTATTAGAAAGTCAAGAAGAGGTTATGGTAATGTAGTGATTATCGATCATGGATATGGATATCATACTCTTTATGCTCATCTTTACGAATTTAAAGTGAAAAGAGGGGAAAAAGTAAAAAGAGGCCAACTGATAGCCCTTGTAGGTAATACAGGAAAATCTACTGCTCCTCACCTACATTATGAAGTTCAGAAAAATCGTAAAGCTATTGATCCTATTCATTATTTCTTTAATGATATTACACCTGAAGAATACGAAAAAATGCTGGAGCTTTCAGCAATACCTTCTCAATCAATGGATTAATAAGGTGCTGATAGAAATCTTTTGGGACATTGATACTTTGGTGCGAAAGCGATTAAATTTTAAAATAGAAATAATTTACAAAGAAAAAACTTAATATTGTAATTTTAAGCTATTTATTATCAAAGATTTAATTGATATGAAATATTTAAGCATTTTATCATTATAAATAAATTTATTAATAGAATCAGTGGCTGAAAAACTTTATTATACGATAGGCGAAGTTTCCAAAATGTTTGATGTAAACACATCATTAATTAGGTTTTGGGAAAAAGAATTTGATATAATAAAACCAAAAAAGAATAAAAAAGGTAACAGATTATTTACTCAACCGGATGTTGATAATTTCTATATAATTTATCATCTCGTTAAAGAAAGAGGTTATACACTTGCTGGAGCAAAAACAAAACTTGCCGAAAATAAAGAAGATACTGTAAAAAATATAGAAGTTGTAAAATCATTAAAATCAATAAAGGATTTTTTACTTGACTTAAAAGAACATATATAATACTTATGTATAATTATGATAGAAAAATTACTTAACCAAAAAAATTAAAATGAAAAACAAATTGTTCAAATTATCCAGTTTAATATTAATTGTCTTTCTTGTATTCGGCTGTGGAGACGGTAAGCAAACTAAAACAACTTTTGTTCCTCAGGAAGTTGTTATCCCCGAATCCTTAAAAGATAATCCTGAAGCCGTGGAATATTTAACTGCTATGTCGTATGCTGTAGATGAATTTGCTTTTTCTGTTGAAGAAATGCTAATTGAACTCAACGAAATGGGAGTTAAAGAAGGTGATGAACTTTCAACAATGCAAAAGTTTAAAGCTTTAAAAATAATGGCTTCATATTCGGTTTCAGTAGGTGAATTTATTATTACTTTTGGTGAACTGGAAGAAAAATCGCATCTTATTTCTGATGGACTTTCTGATGAGGAAGAAGAAGCTTTTAGCCAACTTTATTTACGATTCGAAAAACGAATGAAAGAAGTTGAGGAAAAATATAATAAAATTTCTAATGTGCAATAAGCTTAGATAATTATCATTATAAAAAAAACTCACTAAAATGTTATTGCATTTAGTGAGTTTTATTTTTTATTACTGTTTTTTCTAATAAAATTTTGCCCCGCTTAAGTAATTCTGAACATAATCGGTAATTCCTTCCTCAAGGCTGTGGAATTCTTTTTTATATCCGATAGATTTTAGCTTTTGCATATTTGCTTCTGTGAAATACTGATACTTATCTCTGATATCAATAGGTGTGTCAATAAATTCAATATTTTCTTTTTTGTTGAGAGCTGTAAATGTTGCTTTTGCGAGGTCAAAAAATGAACGGGCTTTTCCTGTTCCGAGATTATAAATTCCTGAGTTTTCATTATTTTCCATGAGGAAAAATAAAACATTTGTCAGATCTTTAACATAGACAAAATCACGTAATTGTTTTCCATCTTCAAAATCAGGCCTGTGTGATTTAAAAAGTTTAACTTTTCCGCTTTCATTTATTTGTTTAAAAGCATGAATTATCACAGAAGCCATTCTTCCTTTGTGATATTCGTTCGGACCGTAGACATTAAAAAATTTAATACCTGCCCAATATGGTGGAAGTTTTTTTTGCTTTAAAACCCATTTATCAAATTCATTTTTTGATTCTCCGTAAGGATTTAATGGTTTAAGTTTTTCAATAATTTCATGATTATCATCATAACCTAATTCACCCATACCATAAGTGGCAGCAGATGATGCGTAGATCAAGGGAATATTATATTCAGTGCATGAATTCCACATGTTTTTACTGTAGTTGAGATTTAGTTTATCAAAAACCGAAACATCAAATTCGGCTGTATCGGTTCTTGCTCCTATATGAAATACGAAATCAATTTTTTTGTGATTTTTTTCAAACCAGTCAAAGAAAATATTTCTACCGATCATTTTAATAAACTTTTTTCCTTCAAAGTTTTTATTTTTTTCAGGATTAGAAAAATCATCAACTAAAATAAGATCATTATAATTTTCGGAGTTGAGTTTGCTGACCATACAACTTCCAATAAATCCTGCTGCTCCTGTTATTATTATCATGATTATTAGTTAAAAGTTAAAAACTAAAAGTTAACAGTTAAAAGATATTTTTACCGATTACTTGGTTGCTGACACTCCTTTGTTATTTCAAGTCATCCGCTTAGCGGCTATGAGGCGCTTAGCGGTTTTCATCAAGTAACCGGTGTCAAATATCAAGTATTATTTCTAAAATCCGAATGCATTTTTCATCTTTTTATAAACATCAGTAATATCATAAACACCACAAAAGTTTTCAGATCCCGGACCATAAGCAAATAATGGAACCATTACCGGAGTATGATGTCCTGTAGAGAAATGTCCTTTTATTGTGCCCTTTTCCAAATCACCATCAACAATAGTAAATCCACCACATTCGTGGTCGGCTGTGATAATTACCAGAGTTTCCCCGTCCTTTTCAGCGAAATCAAGAACTTTTCCAACTACATCATCAAATTCAAGAGTTTCGTCAAGTAGATATTGCAAATCATTATCATGACCCGCCCAGTCAATTTGTGAACCTTCAATCATCATGAAAAATCCATCTTCATCCTGATCTAAAATTTCAATAGCTTTCAAACTTGCTTTTTCAAGAAAATCACCTCTTCCTTCTGAATATTTTGGTGGGTGAAAATCATAAAATAAACCTGCTGTTTTCCCATTTTTTATTGATGAAATTTCATTAACATCATACACAATATTATAATCTCTTGCAATTAAGCTGTCGATCAAATTTAGACTGTCGGCTCGTTTCATGAAATGGTCTTTTCCACCACCAAAAAAAACATCAATGTCAGTTTTTAGAAAGTCTTTTGCTATACCTTCATAATTGCCTCTGCTAATGTTATGTGCGATAAACGCTGCTGGAGTGGCATGTGTAATTGCGCATGTAACCACTAATCCGGTGGCTTTCTTGTGTTCTTCGGCAATTTCGAGAATTGTAGGAAATTTATTCCCATCTTTATCAACACCAAGTAGCCCGTTGTTGGTTTTATTACCTGTTGCAAGTGCAGTACCTGCTGCTGCCGAATCAGTGATTAGATTATCTTTCGAACTTGTAGTTACAAGTCCTATATGTTTGCATCTTGCCATATTAGTTTTGTCTTTTTTGACTGTATAGGCAGCATACACCTGCGTTAATCCCATACCATCACCAATCATAAGAATGATGTTTTTAGGTTTTGGTTTTTTTTGTTCTTTTATTTCTGCGCAAGCTGAAAAAAGAAATAAAACGATAAGTAGATAGATTAGCTTTTTCATTTTTATATGTTTTATTGTTATTGATTTTTCAGTAATTAATTATATTTATAATATTATTTTTTCACTTTTGCATTAGAAGGCAACTCAAGTCCATAAGTTGAAGTTTTATCTTCACGTTTAAGTAAAAATGCAAATATTAAACCTAATAATCCAAATCCTGCAAAAATCAGGATTGTGGGTGTATAATGAAGTCTCGCACCCTCTTGTATCATCTCACTGGTAATTCCGGGATTTGAAGAATCGAGGATTATACCTGCAAGAATAGGTACTGCAAAAAGGCCAAGATTTTGTATTGAGAACATTGCTCCGTAAGCGGTCCCAATTCTGTGTTCAGGAACAATTTTAGCGACTGATGGCCACATTGCTGCAGGAACAAGTGCTATGGCTATGCCAAGTAAAACTAGTAAAATAATCGGATTAAAATTTGTTAATGCGAATAGCAAATGAACGACAGTTATAATTACTGCACCAAAAATCATAAGAGTTGCACTTTTCCCGTATTTATCAACAATAAAACCAAAAAGTGGTGTGGCAAACATTGTTACCCAGTAAAGAATAGATGCAATCTTACCACTCTGAATCATGGTCATTCCAAATTTATTTAACAGAAAATCGGGTGAAAATGCCTGGAATGGAAAAACAGCTGAATAAAAAGTTAAACAAAGCAGAGTAACATAAATAAATGATTTATTAGTAGCCAGCTTTTTTAAATCAGCGAAACTAAATCCTTCATCTTTTTTAATAAAACTTCCTTCGTTAAGTTGTTTATCAATTTTTACATCAAAAATTGTGTAAACAATAAATGCAAGAAAAGCAATTAATAATAACATTGCAGCAAACCAAATTGCTATTGTCCAATGAGAGGCAGATTCTGCAATGTCGGCTGAGAAGAAAATTGCTAAAGCTGATCCTGCTCTTGCCAGTCCGATTTTCATTCCAAATGCCAAAGCAAGTTCCTTGCCTTTAAACCATTTTACAATAACTTTGCTGACAACAACAATGCTGGTTTCGGCACCAAGTCCAAAGAAAAACCTTCCCAGAATCATCATTTTTAATTCCGGAGAATAATTTGTTAGAAAGGAGTTGAAAAATCCATACGCAAAACCACCATTTGAAAAATATTCGCTTGCTCCGTAAGCAGTAATTAATCCACCAATAGCCATCATTCCAACAAAAAGAAAACCTGTTCTCCTAATACCGAGTTTGTCGAGAATAACACCACCCAAAACGGCCATTAATAAAAAAGTATTCGGAATGGAGTAAGCTGCAATAAGAAGCCCGTAGCTTGAAGATGTAATATTAAAACTTTCTTCCATCAACCTTTTTAAAGGCGATAAAGCATCGTAAAAATAATAATTAGCAGCCTGAACTGAGGCTATTAATAATAGAATGCTCCATCTAACTCTTGGACTGTCTTTTAGTGACTGTTTTAATTGTTCCATGAAAAATTTATTAGTGCCTAATCCCGAAAGCTTTCGGGATAGAGTGCCTAAAGTTCCTTGAGTTGAACCCTTGAAGATTTCTTAACTTTAGTCACTTCAAATTCTAGGCACTTTAAGTACTTCTTTTTTATATTATTTCATTTCCTCACTTGTTTCAACAGTTGCATTTGATGGTAATTCAAGGCCGTAACCCGAAGTTTTGTCATTTCGTTTTAGCATAAATGCAAAGAAAACACCTAAAACACCAAATCCTGCGAACATTAACATTGTTGGAGTATAATCTAATCTGGAACCTTTTTTTATCATTTCATTTGTAATTCCCGGATTAGTTGAATCCAAAATTGTTCCGGCAAGGATTGGGACTGCAAATAGACCTAGATTCTGTAGTGAGAACATGGCTCCGTATGCTGTTCCAATTCGGTGTTCCGGAATAATTTTTGCAACTGATGGCCACATTGCAGCAGGTACCAGCGAAAATGCAATTCCAAGTAATATCATTAATATATAAACATTGAAAGTTGTAAAACTGAAAAGTAAATGAACAACTAATAATAGTAATGATCCATAAATCATTAATGTAGCACCTTTTCCTTTTTTATCGACTAACAAACCGAAAATTGGTGTAAATAACATCGTTCCATAGGGGAGAAGTGATGCAATGTCCCCACTGGCTGCTTGAGATACTCCATATTTATGGAAGAAAAAGTCAGGAGCAAATTTTAAAAATGGAAAAACTGCAGCATAAAAAGTTACACATAAAGCCGTGATGTATAAAAATGAACTGTTGGTAAATAATTTCTTTAAGTCAGAAATATGAAATTCTTCATCTTTTTCTATTAAACTAACATTTGATTTTATCTGACGATCGATTTTTACATCATACATAATGTAAATTAAGAAACCTAGAAAGGCAACTAAAAGAAGCATTACAGCAAACCAAATTGGAAAAGTCCAGTTGTCGCCGAAAATTAATCGTGGTGATAAGTTGAATGCAAGTGCAGTCCCGGCTCGTGCAATTCCTAGATTTAATGCGAATGCCAATGCAATTTCATATCCTTTAAACCATTTAACTATAATTTTACTTGCTACCACAATGCTGGTTTCGGCACCAAGTCCGAAAATCAACATTCCAAACGACATCATTTTTAACTCAGGAGAGTAAGATGTCCAAAATGAACCCATTAAACTGTAACCAAGTCCACCATTTCTGTATATATCTGATGCTCCGTAAGCAGTAATAAGAGCTCCTATCAACATGAAAACGGCAAAAAGCAAACCGGTTGGTCTTATACCCATTTTATCAAGAATGATACCTCCTAATATTGCCATTAACAAAAACGTATTTGGAAAGGCATAAAAGCCGGCGACAATTCCAAAATCCTGTGAAGAGAAATTAAGATGATCTTGCAAAATTGTTTTTAAAGGTGATAAAACATCATAAAAATAATAGTTTGCCGCCATTAAAAAACTTACAAGCACCATCATTGTCCAACGTGCTTTTGCCGAATCCCTGAGAGTTCTTTTTATTTTTTCCATAATTTAATTTTCTTGTATTTGAATTAAAGAAAACAAAAGTACAATTATTATTGGGAGTTTGGATTTATGATTTAAATTTAGATTTATATATGGCATGCGGATTTTAGGTGCAAACGATCGCGAGCTATGTAAGTCCGTATGGATTAACTAATTTTCAAACGACCAAAGGAAGTCCGTATGGATTATCAAACCCAAATCCTCCAGATTTTGGAAATCTTGAGGATTACCCAGCAAGACATGTTAGAATTTAACCATCCGACAATGCAATATCATTCACAGATATAAACCGAATATAATATATCCCGACCTTTTTTTTCAACACTTAAATTATAAATATTTTTCAGTTCTGAAATATTATCAAGCTGTTCTTTTTTTACTCCATGCTCGACTATACAAAACCAATTTTCCCAAATAACAATGTCACCTGATTTAATGTAATACATAAAATCTTGGTTTAGCTCCAAGCGTTTTTTATTATCAAAATGATCAATTTTAAGCACTTCGCTTAGGTATGGATGAGCAAAAACAAAGCGATGATCAGTCCCAATATTTTGAGTGATATAATCAGCTATTTGAATTGCTGTTTGTTGATCTTTTGAAAGTTTAAAATCTTTTTCCCAGTTTATTGCTGCCGGATTTTTTGTAAAAGGAAATATTAAAATATATGAAATTAATAGAAACTGAATAATCAGCTTTGGAATCTTGCGTTTTTTAAAAATATCTTCACTAATAAAATTAAAACCTACAAGCGAAATTATTGAAATTAGTGGCATGACTCCAATCAACACTCTTTTTAAACCCATTGAATTAAATATACCTAAATACCAAAAAAGTGAATGAGCAACAAAAAAAGCCAGAAAGCTCAAAAACACCAAAACCTGCAGTTCGAGATTAGTTTTTCTTTTTATTGATTTCCAGATAATGCCAATAATACCAAGCCAAAATAAAAGATAAATTGGTACGCCAACAATATAAATCAATTGATCAACAAAATGAAAAAACCTTCCATCGCCATAAGTACTGCTTAATTTTGCGTAAGGAATTTTTGTAAATACCCAAAGAAAATCATGATAAACAAAAAATCCGGCAATCGAATACACAACATTTCCGAAAAGGAGCAACGGAAGAAATTTCCACTTCTTTTTCAGTAAAAAATAAAATGCAAAAACTCCGATAATAATTAAACCTTCGGAACGAATAAAAGGCAGAAATGAAATAATTAAACACGCAGCTATATTTTTATGTTTTAATATTGCGTAAATCCCAATGCTGATAAACAAAGCAAATAGAGGTTCTGTCAATCCTGAAAAAGTAAGTGCAAAATATAGTGGAGAAAATATTAATATTACAGCTGCAATAATTGCATTTTTAAGATTTAATTCCTGAGCAATTTTAAAAGTAAAAAAGACACTAATTATTGTAACAATTGCATTGAAAATCTTTACTCCTGTAAATCCAAATTGTGCGAAGGGGCAGACTAATAAAACATAAACAGGTTTTGCCCAATGATTAAAGAAAAGTTGAGGATGAATAGGCGCATATTTCGCATATAAAAAATGAAGAATGCTATCTCCCGCACCACCGGTGCCATCAAAAAATATTATTGTAAAAGTAGCTATGATTGCATAAATAAATAGTACAATGTATATTGCTTTGTTTTTCATAAATACTGTTAATGGAAGCAAAAGTACACTTAATATTGAGAATTGAGAATTCGTAGGTACAACTCAACAAAACGGAATTTTTCTTCTTAAAATTATACTAGGCGATAAACAAAAACTACTTGGAAGATTGTGAAACAGTAATTCTGTAAATCCTGTCAAAAAAGACCAAGCCTAAATAATACGCTGGCGCTCGTTTGAAACGAGTGCCTTTATTTTTTTTTTCTGTGAACCTGTGGCTGTTTTAATTACTCACAATTACACATTAAAATAATTTTTCCTTATTTTTGCTTATTGAATTTCACTAACTCTATTAAAAAATGAATATTCGAATATTCAAAAAATATATAATTGCTGTATTAATTATTTTTACTTTTTTTCCTGCATTTTCACAGATCAGTCAATATGGCTTACCTATAAGTTCTTCACAAAACTTATCAAAACATTTCCAGGAAATAAATATTCCAAAACCGGATCTTGATCAGATATTAAAAGCTAATGAGTATTATGACAAAGGCGTTTCGCCTTTTAATATTGGTGTAACCATTGATGTTGATATCAATATTGAAAATTCAGGAACATGGACCGATCTTGGGAAAAAAGGTAGAGTATGGAGGTTAAAAATTGTTTCAGAAGGAGCGAAAGCAATCGGGATTTATTATAGCATTTTCAGTTTACCTGAAGGAGGAAAACTATTTTTATATAATGAAGACAAAACACAAATTATTGGTGCTTTCACGAGTTTGAATAATTCCGGTAACAAGAAATTTGCAACCGAGTTGATCAAAGGAGAAGTAACAATTTTAGAATATTATCAACCAAAAGGAATTATTGTTTTTCCGAAAATATCAATTGATGAAGTTGCTTATGTATATCGTGGAGTAAATTCATTTTTTAATAAAACCGGTTTTGGAGATTCCGGTCCTTGCGAAGTGAACGTAAATTGCCCTGAAGGAACCAACTGGCAGGATCAGAAAAAAGGAGTCGCTAAAATTTTATTAAAAAACGGATCTAGTTTAAGTTTATGTTCCGGTTCTCTGATAAATAATGTTCGTCAGAATAATCAACCGTATTTTCTTACTGCAAATCATTGTGGGATGACTGCTAATGCATCGGATTACAATCAATGGATATTTTATTTTAATTATGAATCGGCTGAATGCCCTAATCCAGCAGAAGAACCTGAATCAAATTCTATTGTTGGAGCTACATTAAAAGCTAATGCACCTCAGGGTTCGAGTTTGGGCTCTGATTTCAAGCTTTTATTATTAAATAATAATATACCTGATGAATATGATCCATTTTATAATGGATGGGATGCATATAATAATGCTTCACTTTCTGGAGTAGGAATTCATTATCCTGCAGGAGATATTAAAAAAATATCAACTTATTTGTCGAGTGTAATTTCAACATCCTACAGCAGCGTTGTTGAAGATCCGGATGCAATGTACTGGAAAGTTGTTTGGGACGAAACACAAACTAATCATGGTGTTACAGAGGGTGGTTCTTCAGGGTCTCCTATTTTTAGTCAGGAGGGGAGGATAATTGGCGCACTTACAGGAGGTGCAGCTTCTTGTCAGAATCTGACAGGACCGGATTATTATGGAAAATTTTCATATTCATGGGAGTCGAATATTAAACATGATTCCTTGCAACTTAAGGCATGGCTTGATCCTGATAATTCCGGAATCCTTTCACTTGATGGAATTGGGGTTGATCCAAATGCACTTTTCTCTTTGTTTTCTGTCGATACAAATACAATAAAAGTAGGTGGTAAAGCTTATTTTACTGATATCTCAAATGGTGAACCGGATGAATGGGAGTGGATATTTGATGGTGGTGAACCTTCAGGTTCTACAATGCAGAACCCTACCGGCATTTCTTATAATTCAGCGGGGGATTATACTGTTACTTTGATAGTGAAAAATGATGTCAAATCAGATACTCTTGTGAGAAAGGATTTTATCCATGTCCAACCGGTAATAACTCCAAATCCTACAAATGGACCGATTGAAATATTTTTTGGAAAAACAAAATATGAAAATGTTACAATTACTTTGTTTGATGAACTTGGTCGTAAATTAAGAGAATATAATTTTAGCAATCCACCCGTGAGACAAAATATAAATATAAGCGGATTTGTAAAAGGATTTGTCTTTCTCAGAATTACTGCTAATACCGAAGTTGTGGATTATTATAAGTTGATTGTTTATTAAAAAAATATTCTATTTAATCAATTCTTTAACTTCTCCAACCGAAGAAGGTTGCCCTATGATTTTATTGTTTTTATCGAGAAGATACATGATGGGCGTGGCATAAACGCTGTAATCTTTGGCGGGTTTAGTATCCCAACCTATAAAATCACAAACATTTATCCAATTATATTTATTCTTATTAATATTATCCATGTATTCGGTTTGGGAAGTATCTAATGAAATAGCAATAATTTCCAAATTGCTTTTATTATTATTGTAAATATTTTTTAAACGAGGTAAAAACTTTGTACAATGCGGACAACTGCTTGACCAAAAAATTATCAAAGTATTTTCTTTTTTAATCTCTGAAAGGATAACTTTATTTCCATTAATATCTGATGCAATAATTTCTGGGGCTTGATTTCCAATTGCCATTTTTTTCAATCCTTCTATTCGTTTTTCCAATTCGGATTTTCGTTTTTTATTTACACACTTTTCACCTAATCCCGAATACTCTGCAATGTGTGAAATAACCTTATTGAAGCCAAAACTGTCGAATCCTTTTATTAAATATTCAACTACAAACTCATAAACTTTTTCATTATCAAAAGCTTTTAGCATTAAAGTGTCAACTGCTTGAATAAATGAATTTTCTAACTGTTCTTTTGTAAATGATTTATTTTGATAAAATGATAAATACGAAACTATTTTTGATGAAATAACATTTGAGTGCAAGAGTAAAGTATCATTAAAATTAATATTATCAAAAAAATGAGATTTTGTATACAATTGCCTTTTAACAGCTGAAATATCAGGGTTAAGAAAGGGTTTTCTTTCAAAAGCAGCAATCCTTGTAACAAAACTTTCAGGCTTATTTTTTATCAGATCATCAACAAAATCACTAAATTTTTTCTGAATAGAAATATACTCGTTTTTTGCTGTTAAATAAAAATCATTATGTTCGGGATAATAATTTACTAAATCACTTAAAATATCAGTTTTGAATTGACACAAATTTCGCTGATATATATAAGCATAATAAAGTCGATTTTCATCAGAACTGATAATTTTAATATCCTCGTTTGGAGAAAGACCCGAAGTAATAAATTGAATATTTTCTTTATTGAAAATAACATCAATGAAATTTTGTGTAGTTAGTAATATGCGGTATTGCCCGATTGGCATTTTATCAAAAAACGTAAATTCAAATTTTCCCGTTTTGTCAGACATTATAGAATCAACAATATTTTTTTGATCTCCGTAAAAATCTGCGAGATAAAGTTTACTATTTGTATAATTCTCAATTACCCCTATAAGAGAATAATTCTGAGAAAACGAAAGACTTGAAATAATAAATAAAACGAAGAAAAGAATTCTTTTTAACATGAATGTATCTTTTTAGTATTGGAAAACAAAAGTAAGTATATTTTCCAAAAAAGGTAAAAGTGGAATTAACTTATAATTGTAAAGTTTGTATTTTTTTATATCTTTGCGATTCTAAAAACAAAAAGGGAAATTATCTTAAAAACTTTCGTGAGTAAACGCCGTTTTGCAATCAAAGGAGCAATTAAAAATAAGTAAATAATGCGACATTTTGATTGATAATAAGTATTACTTATTAAAAAAGTAAGCAACAGCAATATGAATTTACATGTAATACTTAACAGATTTTTTATTTTTCTACCACTTTTATTATTAACAATTAATAATACTGCAGTTTCCCAAACTCCAACCGACCAAGACTGTCTTGGAGCAATAGTTGTATGTGATCCATTATATTCTCAGTCAAATTCATATTCAGGAACCGGTAATTATCAAAATGAAATAAACTCTTCAATATCTTGTTTAAATTCAGGAGAGAAAAATGATGTTTGGTATATTTTAACTGTTCAGAGTGATGGAGATCTTGGGTTCTTACTTACCCCCAATGATGACTCAGATGATTATGACTGGGCTGTGTATAATTTAACGGTAGCAGGATGTGAAGATATTTTTAGTGACGCAAGTTTAGAAGTTTCCTGCAATTATTCAGGAACTACAGGAAACACAGGTCCAAACGGAGGTTCAGGAGCACCTTTTAATGCTATGATACCTGTGCAGGAAGGACAAACTTATGTTGTAAATATTAGTAATTATAGTTCTACTCAATTTGGTTATACTCTTGATTTTGGTATTTCTACAGCTCAAATTTATGACAATGTTCGCCCAACAATAAGTCAGGTTTATGGGGATGATATTACATGTGGTGACAATACCATTGATTTTTTGTTTTCTGAAAATGTTATGTGTGCTTCTGTTTCAACTTCTTCATTCACTCTTACCGGACCCGGGGGTCCATTTACTATTACTAATGTTTATGGCGAAGCTTGCGATGTTGGTGGAGAAATGGAAAAGGAGTATACTCTTACTGTTGATCCTGCATTTTCTGTTAATGGCTCTTATTCTTTAAATATTGTTCAGTCGGGAATTTACGATGCTTGTGGAAATATTGCTTTACCAGACCAATTTCCTTTTGATGTTGATCTTGGTGCACCATTAATTGATGAAAGTAATTTAACAATAGGTAATTCAACTTGTGGGCAAAATAATGGTGAAATTACGGGTTTAGCTGTTTCAGGAACCCCCCCATTTACTTATGAATGGACAGACGCCGGAAGTAGCATTGTTGGAACTGACCTCGATCTAATTAATGTTTCTGCCGGAATATATACTCTTACCATTGGCGATCCTAACACTTGTGTATCTATTGGCGGGCCTTATCAAATTAACGATGAAGGTGCACCGGAAATTGATGAAAGTAATTTAACAATAGG
>CAYOKJ010000017.1:21466-32352 GCA_964404485.1 uncultured Bacteroidales bacterium
ATCAAATTAACGATGAAGGTGCACCGGAAATTGATGAAAGTAATTTAACAATAGGGAATTCTACTTGCGGATTAAGCAATGGATCAATCACAAACTTAACAGTTACGGGAACGCCACCATATACTTACGAATGGAAAGATGTAAATAGTAATATTGTAGGAACTGACCTTGATTTACTCAATGTTTCAGCGGGCTTATATACTCTTACTGTTAAAGATGAAAATACTTGTGTATCTATTGGCGGGCCTTATCAAATTAACGATGAAGGTGCACCGGAAATTGATGAAAGTAATTTAACAATAGGTAATTCAACTTGTGGGCAAAATAATGGTGAAATTACGGGTTTAGCTGTTTCAGGAACCCCCCCATTTACTTATGAATGGACAGACGCCGGAAGTAGCATTGTTGGAACTGACCTCGATCTAATTAATGTTTCTGCCGGAATATATACTCTTACCATTGGCGATCCTAACACTTGTGAATCTATTGGCGGGCCTTATCAAATTAACGATGAAGGTGCACCATTAATTGATGAAAGTAATTTAACAATAGGTAATTCTACCTGCGGATTAAGCAATGGATCAATCATAAACTTAACAGTTACAGGAACGCCACCATATACTTACGAATGGAAAGATGTAAATAGTAATATTGTAGGAACTGACCTTGATTTACTCAATGTTTCAGCGGGCTTATATACTCTTACTGTTAAAGATGAAAATACTTGCGAATCTATTGGCGGGCCCTATCAAATTAACGATGAAGGTGCACCATTAATTGATGAAAGTAATTTAACAATAGGTAATTCTACCTGCGGATTAAGCAATGGATCAATCATAAACTTAACAGTTACAGGAACGCCACCATATACTTACGAATGGAAAGATGTAAATAGTAATATTGTAGGAACTGACCTTGATTTACTCAATGTTTCAGCGGGCTTATATACTCTTACTGTTAAAGATGAAAATACTTGCGAATCTATTGGCGGGCCCTATCAAATTATCGATGAAGGTGCACCCTTAATTGATGAAAGTAATTTAACAATAGGGAATTCTACCTGCGGATTAAGCAATGGATCAATCACAAACTTAACAGTTACAGGAACGCCACCATATACTTACGAATGGACTGACGCCGGAAGTAATATTGTTGGTATTGATCTTAATCTTTTAAATGTTCCTTCCGGAATATATACTCTTACTGTTAAAGATGAAAATACTTGTGAATCTTTTGGTGGACCATATCAAATAAACGATGAAGGTGCACCACTAATTGATATTTCAAATATTTTACTTACTGATAATTATTGTGGAGCAACTGATGGTTCAATTACGGGAATTCAGGTTACAGGTTCAACATCACTTTCTTATGAGTGGATCGATGGTAACAGCAACGTGGTTGGAACCGATCTTGATCTTACAAATATAATCGGAGGATCATACATCTTAAAAGTTACTGATGAAAATTTCTGTGAAGCTTTTTCAGATCCTTATATAATAGAAGATAAATCCGGTCCTGTTATTGACGAAACAATTATGGTAATTTCCAATGCATCTTGTAACGAAAACACAGGTTCCATAAAAGATATTCTTGTCAGTGGAAATCAACTAACTTTTGAATGGACTGATGAATATAGTAACGTTATGGGAAATTCCGTTGATCTTTTAGATGTAGGTCCCGGAAATTATTCTCTCAAAACAAATAATGTAAATAACTGCGAAGTTGTTCTTGGCCCTTACGAAGTAATTAATATCGGTGGAGTTGCATTAGATAATGTAATTACACAAAACCCGACTTGTGAACTAAACAACGGATCAATAGAAATTACTGCTACCGGAGGATATGGCAACAGATGGTATTCTATTGATGTTGATACTTTATGGACAGATAATGGTTTATTCGAAAATCTTTCTCCGGGAACTTATAATGTTTTGGTAAAAGATGATTACGATTGTATTTTATCTTCAACAAATAACCCAATAATTTTGGCAAACATGGGAGCAGCAATTATTGCAAATGCTACAGCTGACTCTCCATTTTGTACAGAAAATGATTTGGAATTGATTTGTGATTTTTCTGGAGCAGATATTTATTCGTGGCAAGGACCAAATGGATACACAAGTGATGAGCAAAATCCTGTTATCAGCAATGCTGCTTTGACAGATGCAGGAACATACACTCTTATTGCAACTACAACACCATACAACTGTTCAGACACAAGCGAAGTTGAAGTTGAAGTTTTACAAAGACATAATTTGGATGTTAGTATTTCTGTTTCAAAAAATCCGGTTTCACCGGGCGAAACAATAAAATTTACTGCATCAGCACCCGAAGCCAGTAATGACGCTTTATATACCTGGACTGTTGAAAATGATGTTTGGCAAGAAGATTACGACAGCACTTTTATATCTAACGAAATTTACAATACAAGTTATGTTAACTGTTTTGTTACTTCCACAGCACCTTGTATTTTTCCTAATCCCGGTCAATCGGCTGATTTGCTTTTAAAAGTATTGCAGGCAAGAGTATTTTTACCAAATTCATTTAATCCAAATAGTATTTATGGAAATGAAATTTTTAAAGTAAAAACCCTTACTGCAAATTTGATTGATTTCCAAATGTACATTTATACAAAATGGGGACAAAAAATATTTACTACTACTGATAATAACTTAGGCTGGGATGGAACTATAAATGGAGAACTTGCTCCTGTCGGTGTTTATATCTGGGTAGTAAAATATTCTGATTTTGATGAATCTGACGAAGCCGGTACTGCAGTAATCAAAAAAGGAACAGTTACTTTGGTGAGATAATTATTTTTTCAAATCATTGGTATTAAATACCCATACTGCATTCTTATGAATAATTTCATCAATATTCCTGCTTTCTGTAAGAGCTTTTTCAACCAAATCATTATACCATTTTTTATCTTGTCTGATAGTCCAGTCAAAATAATCAATCATATCCTGTTCATAAAATTTCTCAGCTTTTCTGAACCTAATGAATGAATCATCCTTTTTTGTATGAATAGATTTATAAATAAAAACTACATTTCTGTATATAAAGCTATCAGGATCAATCTGTTTTTCTTTAGCTGAATTAATTAAACTATTTACCCACTTCTCATCATTTCTGATCTGCCAATCAATAAATTTTAAATAATCATTTGCGTTTGTATTTGATGAATTTATGAAATGTGATGCAAACTCATGATTTGCAGTTTCAGTAATCATCTCTTCCAAACATTTGTTTTCTTTTTTTGCCTGAATAGTAATTTTTTTAAACCACGACTCGTAATTTCTTATGGCATTTTCATAACTGTAAATCGGATCTTCTCTGTAGTCAAGACTATATAATTTGTAAACATTTTCAACGAATCCCCACAAAAAACTGTGCATAAATCTTTCGGTTATCATAAGTAAAATAACATCGCGTTTTTCAATTTCAGATTTCAGATTTAATGATTTAACAAGAAGATCCTTTTTGTAGGTTTCGGGATAAACAAATTTATTATAAAGCCAGAAAGATTCTGAATTAAATACATCTCCAGGGATATCAGAAGTGTGAATATTGAAATAATAACTATCACCAACTACTAAAACATCCGGTTTTGTTTTAGTTGGATTATCAATAAAATTTAACTTTGGGTAAGCTAATTCTGGTTGTGGAATAGGGAAAAGCAGATTTACAGTTTTCTCCAGATCATCATCCGAAAACATTGGTTTTTCACTTAACTCCATTGATTTTACTTCAATATCAGGAATATCGATTTTCCGATTATATTCAATAAATTTCAATAAAGTGTCGGCAGCGAGATATGCACCATAAGTACTCCAATGTGTTCCGCATTTTGGGTATAGCAAATACCGGCTGGTATTTTTTATCGAAAGAAAATACTTGTTCAGATCAAGATAGTTTATCTCAAATTGTTTTGCTTTCTCAAGATAATAATCATAATTAGATGTTTTTTTTGCAGAGACATTATATTTTTCAGGAATGAGCTCTGGATAAAACGAAGCTTTTCCGGGTTCAAAAACTGTGATTAGGTCAATTCCCTTTTCCTTTAATTTATCCTGAATAAATTTCAGATGATTAAGTTTTTTTTCAATTGCATCTTTCCCAATAAAAAAATCACCTGAATATTCTTTTATGTAATCTTCTTCAAAAAGAACATCATTTTTCCCACAAATAATTCCTTCCGCATTTAGTATATCAAAAAAACTATAATCCAATTGATTATTTATTCTTACAAAAGAACTTCTGAAACCAATGTTATCTTCAAGAAAATCAACATACTTTTTTTGAAACTCACCTGAATACCAATCTTGTTTCGAATATTTTGGTTTTTCGGATTTTATAAAAGCTCCTTCGAGAGGGGTAACATTTATGATATTAAATCTATTCTGAAGTGCAGGCAAAAACAAAACTATCAAAATTAGACTAAATAAATATTTTGATTTCCCGATCATTAAAGTAGTTTAAAAGTTTAATAATATTTTTTACAAATTTATTAAATAATATGGTCCTAATGTAATTGTAATGGAAAATAAATACTCTGTGGTTCTTTCAAATAGCTTAGTTATAATGCTTAAATGCTTAAATGCTCAAATGCTTAAATGCTTAAATGTTAAAATGCTTAAATGTTAAAATATTTATCAGTAATTTGGATGTTCAGTTGGTATAAGTAAAGTTTAGTAAAAATAATTATTTGAGTTTCATTAAAAAAAAATATTGTTCAATTTATGGTTTATGTTTTCAAACTTTATATTTTTACAATCTAAATAAAAAATTATCACTTAAAACTTTAAATAAATGGATCTCGTTTTTGCCACAAATAATCAGCATAAAATTAAAGAAATTAAAAACCTTATTGGTGAAGAATTTAACATTAAAAGTTTGGGAGATATTGGTTTTTTTGACGAAATTCCTGAAACCAAAATGACCATTGAAGGAAATGCTTCACAAAAATCATTTTTTATTTACGATAAGTACAAAATAAATTGTTTTGCTGATGATACGGGGCTTGAAATAAAATCTCTCAATGGCAGACCGGGAGTTTTCTCAGCTAGATACGCAAGTGATGAATGTGATTTTAATAAAAATATGAATCGTGTTTTGGACGAGCTAAAAGGTAAAGATGACAGAAGTGCACGCTTCAGGACAATAATTTCATTAATAATAAACGGAGAAGAAAAAACTTTTGAAGGTATTGTAAACGGGAAAATTATTAAGAGGAAAAAAGGAAAAGATGGTTTTGGTTACGATCCAATATTTTTACCGGATGCTTATGATCTTACTTTTGCAGAAATGTCACTTGCAGAAAAAAATATTATCAGTCACCGTGCTCGCGCTACTAAACGGCTGGTTGAATATTTGAATAGTTTCAGAACTCAGTAATTATTCAATGCTTCTTCAATAGTTCCTCCAAATAAATCTTTAAGAGAGATTCCCATTTCTTTGACTTGTTTTGGAACAATGCTTGCCTCAGAAAATCCGGGAACAGTATTCACTTCGATGAAAAAAAGTTTATTACTACTTAAAATAAAATCAATCCTAACAATGCCTTTGCAATTAAACTGGTTATATAAAAAAGATGAAATTATTTTACATTCATTTTCAATTTTCTCGCTAATGCGTGCTGGAGTAATCTCATCAGCCATCCCTTTTGTATATTTTGCTTCGTAATCAAAAAATTCATTTTTACTAACAATTTCTGTCAATGGCAAAACCATGAGTTTTCCATTTGTAGTAAACAGTCCGCAAGAAATTTCGGTTCCATCAATAAACTCTTCAATAAGAACTTCATTATCTTCGCGAAAAGCAATTTCTAAAGCTTCTTTTAAAAATTTCTTTTCGTTAACTTTTGAAATTCCAACACTTGACCCACCCTTATTTGGTTTTACAAAACACGGAAAAGTAATATCTTCAGGTAAAATATCTTTAATAAAATCTTGTTTTTTCAGAAGCCAAGAACTTGCTAAATCAATACCGAGAGCGGAGACAAATTTATTGCACATAAATTTATTAAAGGTTAATGCCGATGTATATTGATCGCAAGATGTTATAGGAATTTTCAACATCTCTAAGTATCCCTGTAATTTCCCATCCTCGCCCGGAGTGCCATGAATAGCATTAAACACACAATCGAAAGTTATCTTTTTTCCGTTAATGATAATGCTAAAATCATTTTTATCAACAATAAAAATTTCTCCTTGGCTCGATTTGTAAGTCCACTCAACACCTTTAATATGAATAATATAAGAGTTGTAAATATCTTTAGAAAGGTTATCTTTAACCAAAGAAGCACTATTAATCGAAATCTCATATTCTCCTGAATCACCTCCGGCAACTATTGCAATATTTTTTTTAGTCATTATTCTTCTTTGAGAAAATTAGTTTTTATATCATAATTATAAATTCCAAAATTAACAAATAAATTCAGCTAAGCTACAAGTCAATAAATTTTTATCTTTGTCCCATAAAACAACAATAATCATATTTATTTTTAGTTATATTGGAAATCAATATGCTATTCTAAGATTAAATATTTAAGCAGGTAGTAAATATACAAAAAATGAAGTTTTTTAGTTTTTTAGGAAAATTGAAGTTTTACAAGCATTTAGGGATAGCAATTGTAGTGTCTGTGATTTTGTACGTTTGTATTTTTGTTTTTTTAAACATATTCACACGCCATGGTAAAATTATCATAGTTCCTGATTTTTATGGATCATCACTGTCAGACATAAAAAATGAAAATCTTTTAAATGAATTTGAATTTATAATTACTGATTCGGTTTATGACATTTCTAAAGAAAAAGGTAGTATAATTCAGCAAAACCCTCTGCCATATTCAAAAGTAAAAAAGCATCGAAAAATTTATCTTACTGTTGTTGCCGGGATGACAGAAAAAATATTTATGCCAAACCTTGTGGATTTGAGCTTAAGGCAAGCCCTTGCAACAATTGAGATATCAGGACTTCAGCTCGGATATCTTGACTATACTCAGCATTTTGCTGAGAATGCTGTTTTAGAGCAGGTTTTCAGAGGAGAGATAATTAATCCTGATACTTTGATTGAAAAAAGATCGAAAATAGATTTGGTATTAGGCACAGGTAATTCAGGAAGAAAAACTGTCGTTCCTTTGCTTATTGCGAAAAAGCAGAAAAATGCAATAAAACTTATCAACCAGGCATCTTTTAATATTGGTAAAGAATATTACCTTGATGGAAACGATACTACTAACGCAAGAATATACAAACAAGAGCCCGCATGGGATTCAGATAGTATGCTCAATCATGGCGATTTTGTTAATGTTTGGTATCGTTCGGACTTGGATTTTGATTTTGATGAATTATTAGAAAGTATGAAACCGGATACTTTAAATTCGGATATTCTTATTATTGATGAGGAAGATTTTGAAGATATTGATTTTGACATTGAATAAAAAAAATGAAAAAATATATTATAATAATATTACTATTTAGTTTTTTCGGTTTTGAAGCATCATCGCAAGAAATTATTACAGGGCTTTATGAAAACCATGTTATAAAAAACAAGATTTCCAAACATCAGGAAGTCAATATATCTGAAATAAAATCAAATATTATTGAAGAATATATTCCAATAAATTTACCTTTTTTTGATGATTTTTCTTCTGCAAAAATATACCCTGACACACTTCGCTGGTTAGACAACGAAGCATTTATTAATTATAGTTTTCAATATTTCCCTGCAAACAAAGGTGTAGCCACTTTAGATGCAATTGATGCCACAGGATCAATTTATTCTAATGCTTCTTCATTACCTTTTATTGGTGACAGATTAACTTCCAGACCTATCAGGCTGGATTCTATTTTTACACCAATTCCTGAAGCAATTTCAAAAAAGGATTCTATTTATTTTAGTTTTTATTACCAGCCTCAGGGTAGAGGTGATGCACCTGAATCACATGATTCGCTAATACTTGAATTTGGTTATAATTCAGAGTTGCTGGAGTTTGCTTATGTTGATTCAATAATTGTTCCTATGAGCGATTATATTACATCTGTGGATATTATTTATCCGGGCGATATTTTAGTTTCTCCTTGTGAAGGAAATTTAGAAATGGTAATGACTGATACTTTATATTACGATGATTTTGTAACTCTCCCATGCGATTCTGTTTTCTATCCCGGAATTGAATGGACAAGGGTTTGGAGTACACAGGGCATGTCTATCGACACTTTTTATTATATTTATGGAACATATTGCAAACAAGTCTTAATCCCAATTACTGACAGTCTTAATTATTTTAAAAAGAATTTCTTTTTTAGATTTAAAAATTATGCTAGTCTTGCAAGTGATGTTTTACCAAGCTGGCGCAGCAATGTTGACCAATGGAATATTGATTATGTTTATTTGAATATTGGGCGTACTATGGGCGATTCAACTTATCGTGATATAAACTTTGTTGAAAGAGCTCCTTCGATGTTGGAACAATATGAGGCTATGCCATATAATCAATATCGAAAAAAACCTGTTGTTGCCATTAAAGATACTCTGAGAATTTATATAAGCAATCTCGACAGCACAACATTTAACACAAACTACAAATACACAATCAGTAGTATTGACGGTAGTTTTGTGAGAACTTACAATGGAGGAAATTGCAATCTTCCACCATTTTACGATTTTGGGTTCCAAAATTGTGAAGACTGTCAACCACATGCATGTCCTCCAAACCACACAATTTTTCCTTTAGGTATTGACGAAGATAGTGCTGTATTTAATATCGAACATGTTGTTTTAGGTGATTTTACAACCACTGACACAATTAGTGATACAATATCCTTCAAGCAAAAATTTTATAATTATTATGCTTATGATGATGGAACTGCTGAAGCCGGTTATGGATTAACACCAGACGGATCTATGCTTGCATATCGTTTCCAGCTTAATGATAAAGATACGCTTCGGGCAGTAAATATGTTTTTTAATAAAACTTATAACTATGCAAACGAGCAGTATTTTGATCTTGCTGTTTGGAACGATAATAATGGAAAACCAGGTGAAATAATTTATGTAAATGAGTTTTTACGTCCTATTTTCAGCGACAGCTTAAACAAATTCCATACTTATTATATCGACTCTATTTTGCCCGTTAACAATGTTTTTTATGTGGGATGGATACAATTTACTGATGACAACTTAAATCTTGGTTTTGACCGGAATAATGATGCCATGGCAAATATATTTTATAATTGTACAGGCGAATGGTTTTCGTCACTTTATAATGGTGCATTAATGATGCGACCGGTTCTTGGTAAACAAATTCATGAATATCCCGAAAACCCTCCACCAAGTTTAAAGACTCTGGAATTATATCCAAATCCGGTAAACGGGGATAATCTTAATTTTAAAATACTTCCGTACGATTTTTGTCAAATAGCAAATTATAGCGATTTACAAATCAAAATATATAATCTATACGGACAGCTTATTTTTTCATCCGATTTTAATGAAACAATAAATATCTCTTCATTAAAAAAAGGCATGTATTTAGTAAATGTAATTAATACAATAAATAGCACATCGCTAAGCAGCAAACTGGTAGTTTCAAAATAAACAGTACCAAAAATATTTTCTTTAAGATGGTTACAAAAACTGAACAAAACGAAGAGCAGAACGAACTTTTTGAGCATTACAATTTTGTTTGTGATAAAGGACAAAGCTTAGTCAGATTAGATGTTTATCTGATGAATAAAATTGAAAATGCGTCACGAACAAAAATTCAAAGTGCAGCAAAAGCAGGAAATATTCTGGTAAATAATAAGGCTGTAAAACCCAGCTATAAGATTAAACCCAAAGATGAAATTTCTATTGTTTTATCCTTCCCGCCAAGGGAAATCGAAATAATCCCTGAAGACATTCCTATTGATATTATTTATGAAGATAAAGACATTATTCTGGTAAATAAAAAGGCGGGTATGGTTGTTCATCCTGCCCATGGAAATTTTTCTGGAACACTCGTAAATGCTTTATATTATCATCTTTTGCATCGCTCAGAATTTAAAAGCGAAGACGGTCATGTTTATCTTGCTCATCGCATTGATAAAAACACTTCAGGAATTTTATTAGTTGCTAAAAACGAATTATCCCAATCTCGATTAGGAAAGCAATTTTTTGATCACTCTATAGAGAGAAAGTATCACGCTTTGGTTTGGGGCGATTTTAATGAAGATGAAGGAACAATAGAAGGTCATATTGGTCGTAGCCTGAAAAACAGAAAAGTAATGACGGTTTTCCCGAACGGAGAATATGGAAAAGAAGCAATTACCCATTATAAAGTCATAACACGTTTTGGTTATGTAACTTTAGTTGAATGTCAGTTGGAAACCGGACGAACTCACCAGATAAGAGCTCATTTTAAATACATAAAACATACATTATTTAACGATGCTACCTATGGTGGTGACATCATCCTAAAAGGAACAACTTTTACAAAATACAAGCAATTTGTAAATAATTGCTTTAAGCTTTTACCTCGGCAAGCATTGCATGCTAAGTCACTTGGTTTTATTCATCCCATCACAAAAGAGAAAATGTTCTTCGATTCGGATTTACCAGAAGACATGAAAAGTGCAATAGATAAATGGTATCATTACTCAAATTTTTTGAAGAGTGAGGAGGAGGATTGAAAATTTATAAAGTCAGGTGAATCATCTTACCATCCACTTGCAAGCACATCAATAATATGAATTGTTTTTATCGGGAATGTAGGTTAAATATTCAACACTCAACATTCAACACTCAACATTCAATGAATGAAAGGAGTCCGTATGATGTGAAACAAGTTCGTATGGATGGATTTTCATTATTTCTGCATATTTAACTTTGCAGTTTCA
>CAYOKJ010000018.1:0-22585 GCA_964404485.1 uncultured Bacteroidales bacterium
TATGATATCTTTCGGGAATTGATTTTTTAAGACCCTTAATAACATTTTCTAATTTAACAATTGGTCTCATCTTTAGAAAAGCACCTAAAACAACCATATTAAATATTTTGGTATTACCCATTTCAGAAGCTAATTTAGCTCCATTAATTTTAAAAATATTAATATCTTTTCTTTCAGGAATACGCGAAATACCATTTGGATCGTAAAGTAAATAACCACCCGGTTTAACGGTTTCTTCAAATTTATCCATCGACTGCTGATTAAGTACAATAGCAGTGTCAAATTCAGTAAGAATAGGAGAGCTAACTCGCTCGTCGCTAACAATAACAGTAACGTTTGCAGTACCACCACGCATTTCAGGACCATAAGAAGGCATCCAGCTTACTTCCTGATTTTGCATAATACCGGAATAGGAAAGAATTTTTCCCATAGACAAAACTCCTTGTCCTCCAAATCCGGCAATAATAATTTCTTCAGTCATATCTTATATGATTTTATTTTTCTTTTTCGATTAATTTACCATCAACTTTTAAATCTCCAAGTTTAAAGAATGGGAACATGTTTTCAGCCATCCACTCATTTGCTTTAACAGGAGTCATTTTCCAACCTGAGTTACAGTTAGAAACAATTTCAACAAAATTAACACCACCAATACCATTAACTTGGTTTTCGATAGCTTTTTTCAATGCTTTCTTTGTTCTTCTAACATGAGCAGGAGTGTGAACTGCATGACGTGAAACAGAATATGTACCAGGAAGCTGAGCAACAAGTTCAGTTATTAATAATGGATTACCCATCGTTTTTACATCACGTCCATAAGGAGATGTAGATGATTTCATTCCCTCAAGAGTTGTTGGTGCCATTTGCCCACCGGTCATTCCATAAATTCCATTATTTATAAAAACAATAAGAATATTTTCGCCACGGTTACAAGCATGAATTGTTTCAGCAGTACCAATAGCAGCTAAATCGCCATCGCCCTGATAAGTAAAAACAAACTTTTCAGGCCATAGTCTTTTTATTCCTGTTGCAACAGCAGGAGCTCTTCCATGTGCAGCCTGTTGCATGTCAATATTCATAAATTCGTAAGCAAGAACTGAACATCCAACAGGAGCAACTCCAATAGTTTTTTCTTGTAGATTCATCTCATCAATAAGTTCCATAAGAATACGATGAGAAGTACCATGACCACACCCCGGGCAATAGCTCAGAGTTTTGTCGGTCATTAATTTAGTTTTTTTATAAACTATATTTTCGGGATTTATGATTTCTTTTAATATTTTGTCTTCCATCTTTTATCCTCCAATAATTTTATTTTCTAAAACTTCAACAATCTCCGTTGGGGAATATATCATTCCTCCGGTTCTTCCATAATGCTCAACTTTTACTTTTCCGTTAACAGCAAGCCTGACATCTTCTACCATTTGTCCTGTACTTAATTCAAGAGTTAACATAGATTTTACCTGATCGGCTAATTTGTTAATCACATCAGTAGGGAATGGGAAAAGTGTTATTGGTCGTAAAAGACCAACTTTATGACCTTTGTCTCTGCATAACTGAACTACTTTCTGAGCAATTCTTGCACTTGAACCATAAGCAATTAAAAGATATTCTGCGTCGTCGCATTCAATTTTCTCGAATCTGACTTCATTATCGCGCATATTCTGATATTTCCTTTGAAGTTTATTATTATGTTTTTCCTGACGGGATGAATCCAAATCAAGAGAAGTAATAATATTTCTTTCTCTGCTATCAGGTTTTCCAGTAGTTGCCCAGGTAGAATTTTTAATTATTTCTTCTTCAGTCCATCTGGCTTTTTGTTCCTGAAATTCAACTTTTTCCATCATTTGTCCGATTACACCATCCGACAAAATCATAACAGGATTACGATATTTAAAAGCAAGCTCAAAACCTAATTTAACAAAGTCTGCCATTTCCTGAACAGAAGCAGGGGCAAGGACTAATAAATTATAATCGCCATGACCACCACCTTTAGTTGCTTGAAAATAATCGCATTGCGAAGGTTGTATGGTACCAAGACCGGGACCTCCTCTAACAACATTTACAATAAGACAAGGAAGTTCGGCTCCTGCCATATATGAAATACCTTCTTGTTTTAAACTGATTCCGGGACTTGATGACGAAGTCATAGCTCTTTTACCGGTTGCTGCTGCACCATAAACCATGTTAATTGCAGCTAATTCACTTTCTGCCTGAAGAATAACCATTCCGGTTCTTTCGTGTGGTTTTTCAGCCATAAAGTATTCTAATACTTCCGATTGAGGTGTGATAGGATAACCAAAGTAAGCATCAGCTCCCAAACGGATTGCTGCCTCGGCTATTGCCTCATTACCTTTCATTAATTTTAACTCACCCATATTATTTATTATTTTATAATGATAAAATGATAAAATGCTACAATGCTGAAATATTTCTTGATAATTAAATCTATGATAAAAAATGACTTGAAAATCACAATATTAGATTTTTTCATTTTTTGTATTATTATTATTATTATCGCATTAAATCATTCTCGCATTTTAACATTTATTAAATGTCCATTTTTTTTCTGTAAACTGTAATTACACCGTCAGGACATACAATAGCACAATTTGTGCAACCGGTGCAAGCTACGGGATTTTTCATAAATGCAAAATGATATCCCTTACCATTTACTTTTGTCGACATACCGATAACATCAGTAGGACATGCGCCAACGCATAATTCACAACCTTTGCATTTTTCGATGTCAACTACTATAGCTCCTCTAATTTTTGCCATAATGAAATAATATTATTTTCTTAATTTTTTTTTTGATTTGTGCAAAGTTATAAAAAATTACTCGAAGTTTTTAAATATTATTTGAATAATTTTATTCTAAAAAAGCAAAGTATTTTTATTATAAAGTTAAAAACACTCTTATGTAAAAAAAAGTGAACCGATGACTTAAAGTTACCGGTTCACTAAATTAAAAATATTTAAAATGAACTAAATTTCTTCAAATCGTCCTTGGAAAAATCTTAAATTCTCTGGTTCATAAATAAACTTCAAGCCTTTAATTGTATCTCTCTTTTTGTAAAGTGCAATAATGCTTTCGGCAACCATATCCATGTGAGAATTTGTATAAGCTCTGCGAGGAATAGTAAGTCGAACTAATTCAAGCTTAGGTCTGTAATTTTCTCCGTTTTTCTTTCTTCCGCTTGAGACATTTCCACGTTCCATAGCTCTAACACCAGATTCAACAAATAATGCAGAAGCAAGTGCTTGTGCAGGATAGTTGTCTTGATCGATATGTGGAAGGAATCTTTTTGCATCAAGAAAAATAGCATGAGTTCCGGCAGGTTCTACAATAGGAATACCTGCTGCAAGAAGTTTATCTCCTAAATATTGAGTTTGTTCTACACGAGCTTTAATATATTCAAGCTGAACCATTTCTTTAACTCCTTGTGCGTGAACTGCCATATCTGATGCTGAAATACCTCCATTAGTAACAGAGCCTTCATATATTCTTAACATGTTAAGAGCTTTATTGTAAAAATCTTCGTCATCTCTAATTGCAAGGAAACCTCCAATATTTACAAGATAATCCTTTTTACTTGAAACAGTACATCCATCGCCATAGCTAAATAATTCGTGTAAAATTTCTTTTATTGAAATGTCCTTATATCTGGCATCTTTTTTCTTAATCATATATGCATTTTCTACAGCACGAGTTGCATCAAACATATTTTGGATATTATGCTTTTTACAGAATTGGTAAACTTCTTTTGCATTATCCATTGATACCGGTTGACCACCAGCAAGATTCACACTTAATTCGTAACTAATATAAGGAATGCAACCTTCACCGTGTTCATCAATTATTGCCTGGACTTTTTTAAGATCAACATTTCCTTTCCATATAAATGTTGATTGTGGCTCGTGAGCTTCATCACATATAACATCAACGAAAGTTCCACCTGCCATTTCCTGATGCAATTTTGTTGTAGTAAAATACATGTTTCCAGGAATAAAACCATCTTTGATCAAACATTGAGACATTATATGTTCTGCAGCTCTTCCCTGATGTGTAGGGATAATATATTTATATCCTGTAACATCCTTTAAAGTTTCAATAAAATCGAAATAATCTTTGCTTGAAGCTTGTGTTTCACATCCTTCATTATATTTTGACCACTGATTTACACTCTGTGCAGTTGTACCGGAATCTGTTAAAAAATCAACGGTAATATCTTTTGAAGGAAGAAGGAAAGTATTAAAACCTACTTCTTCAACAATCTTGCGACGTTCCTCAATTGTATCAACACCAACATACTCAATTGTTGTAATAATATGTGGTTCGCAATCAAAATCGTATGCTGTGATTTTAGGAATATCCCATGAAAATTTAGCCTCATCATCCCAAACAGGACTGTTTAGTAATTTTAATCCTTTAATATTATCTTTTTCAGAAAAGATATAGTTCAATGCTTCAGCAATTTGAGTTAATTGATTATTGTTAAACGATAATCTGGGAATTTGAAACGGAACTATATTGCAATCGGTAAATTGCCCGTCAAGGAAAATTCTAACACCTGATTTTAAATATATTAATGCTGCGAGAGTGAAAGATTGATTTTCTTTAATATGAGGAAAAAATTCGTTAGCTTTAATATAAATTCCATCGCTACCTAAATAATAAGGTACTCCTTTTAAAAGAGAAGCAAAATCATTAATTTGTTGAGTAATCCAGTTTGCCTGATTATCGAAAACCATTTCCTGAATACCACGAGCGAATATTTCCATAGTTCTTCCGGCCATTCCACCATAAGTGTGTAAACCTTCGTAAACAACAACTTCGTTCATGTATTTCTCAAATATTTTATAAGTATTGGTAGCAATAAGTCCACCTGTATTACAACGTGGGTCCTGTGCTGCATCAATTACACAAACATCTGTTAAAGCAGATATTTTTTTAATAATTTCTGCAAGTTTCATGTTTGCATATTCCGATACGTTGTCACGGATATAATTTGCATTTTCAACAATTCGTGAAAAATTAACAATCAAAGGAACTTTGTTTGCGGTACAAATTTTATGTGCTTCTTCAAGATTTGCTATTGAAACCGGTTTGTATCCGCTTTTGTATAATTCGATATATACATAAGGAACATTAGTAACGCCGGCAAGTTTGTTGGTCAATTCGGCAATATTAATATTTCCTGAATAAAGAGAATCATCATCTGATAATATTTCGACGGAAGCTGATTTGTCTTTGGTTAATAATTCAGGAAGGCTTGAGTTTGAATAAATCACATCTCCTTTAGAAACCATAGTTGCTGTTATTAGCTTATGGGCTCCTTTTAAGTTATGTGTTGGACAAACATAATCAAATCCAAAAGTGTCTTTCACAACTTTCATTAAAAATTCGAAGTTACGGCTACCTGCGTAAGTTTCGTCTCCGATAAATAGTCCTGAAAGCTGTTCCTGACTCATTGCGCTTGTTCCCTGACTAGTCATATCGAATGTAACATTGTCAGAATGAATTCTAAATGTGTTGAAAGAAGCATCTTTCAATGCTTCAAGTCTTTGCTTGAAAGTTGTAAAAACAACTTTACGAATAGTTTTAATTTTATGTGGTTCTGATATCATAAATTGTAGTTTAAGTATATTATATATAAATTTTGCGCAAATTTATTAAAAATTATTGAAGATTTCTGCAATATGTGTTAATGAATTTTTAAGATTTTTATTTTTGGTCGAAATGACCGGTTAGGATAATTAAATGTTAAAATGCGAGAATAAAATAATAAAAAATATAAAAAAACAATATTGTAATATTCATACTACATTATCGAAGATTTAATTAATATGAAATAAGGTAACCAATAAAATAGCATTAGAAATAAATAGTCTTAAAGAGGATGATTTTCCATAAATTTTTCCAAGCGATATTTTAAATCAGGGAATTGATTCTTATGAACTAAAGAAACACAAGCTCGCAATCCTTCTTTTCTGGAACTGCCGGTAATGGCAAGAGATATTCCGCTAATACCGTAATATAAAAGCTCTTCAACTAATTCTTCGCCTAAAAATCCGGGATAAGAAAATGTAAAATAAAAACCATCAGCAATTAATTCATCTTCATCCTTATCATAAACAATATTAAAGCCATTATCGGTAAATAGCTTTTTCATTATTTTGGCTCTTTCAGCATATTCCAAAACACTTTCTCTGTAATTATATTTTTTATCATTAACAGCTTTAAATATTGCAGAAATAGCATACTGAGGCGAATGAGCAGTTCCTGCATTGATTGCATAAAGCGAACCGTAAATTAATGCCTGACCAAAGATGTCTGAATTATAATTTTTCTTTAAAACCGGAGAAACAGTATTAAAAATTTTATCTGAAACAATTAATGCACCTAATCGCTGACCGGCATAACTAAATGCTTTGGATGAAGAAATCAATAAAATATAGTTATCGGTATAATTAGCAACTGTAGGTTGATATGGTGGTTCTCCGGGAATTGAATAATCTTTTCTGAAATCCATACCAAAATAGGCAAGGTCTTCCATTACAATAACATTGTATTTATTCGCTAATTCGCCAATAATTTTTAACTCTTTTTCGGTAAAACAAATCCATGAAGGATTATTGGGATTAGAATACAAAATTGAAGTAATTTCTCCTTTTGATAAATGTGATTCTAATTTATCTCTTAATTTATCTCCTCTATAATCATAAACATCAAAACTGTCAAAATTCAAATTTAATGCTCTCAACTGTTGTTTGTGAACAGGAAAACCGGGATCGATAAACAAATGTTTATAAGGCTTTTCTGACATATTTCCAAGAGTCATAAAAGCAGCAAAACTTCCTGAAGTAGAACCAACTGAAGGTATGCAACTGTTTTTATCAACATCAATATTTAAAAACAGTTTAATAAATCGTTGAGTTTCGTATTTGAATTCGGGAATACCTTCTATGTTAACATATTTTGAAGCAACTCCCTTTTTCAAAGCTTCAATTTCGGCATCTACACCGATTTTAACAGCTTCAAGACCGGGAACTCCCATTTCCATCCGAATGAATTTCTTACCGGTTTCTTCTTCAATTTGGTTAACAACTTTCAATAATTCTCTGATAGATGCTTTTCCAATGTTGGGGAGCTTGCTCTCTTTTATTTTTCTGCTTACAACTTCTTGATTTATAGGTGTCTTTTTTATGTCCATTTTTATATCAAATATTTTAATAATGAACTTCAAAAATAACAATTTACTTTAATAAACAGTGTGAGTTTGGTTTTTTATTTTTCTATTCTTATCCTTGCATCTACAGCATTTAAGCTGTCTTTTGTTCCAATCAAAGGATTTATATCCATTTCAAATATTTCTGGAGCAATAGTTACAAGTGCTGCTACACGAATAATTGCTTCTGCAAAAAGCTCTTCGTTAACCGAATCCTGATTTCTTGCTCCCTGAATAATTTTATATCCTTTCAGATTTTTAATCATTTTATGAGCATATTCTTTTGTTATTGGTGCAAGAGATGTTGTTACATCTTTCAAAATCTCAACAAAAATTCCACCAAGTCCGCAAAGGACCAGATGACCAAATTTATCTTCCCGTTTAGCACCTATAAATACTTCTGTGCCGAACAACATTGGGTATATTAAAACAGCATAAGTGTCTTTAATATTCATCAAACGGTCGAACTCCTTAATTACAGTTTCTTCGTCTTTAACATTTAATACAACCCCACCAACATCTGACTTGTGAACAGGTCCTACAACTTTCATTACAAGAGGAAAACCTTCTTGTTTTGCAAAATTCAGAGCATCATTTTTTGTTTTTATAACAATCTCTTTTGTTCTTCCAATTCCGATTGCATCAAGTAATCCCTGAACCCCGTCAGGGGAGAGGTATCCATTTGAAGCATTATCAATAATATCTCTTATTTTAGCTTTGTCAATATCTGGTAATTGTATGTTTTCTTTATCAGGAGCAGGGGTATAATAAGAACGGGCTAATATATTTCCCAACATTACCTCATCAGGAAAGTTTAATCTCCCTTTCGATAAAAACTCATCAACTTCTTCTTTTGCAGTCAGAGTGGATGGTAAAACAGGGAAAATTGGTTTTTTCGCTGTTTTCATTTTTTTATCCAAAACTTCATAAACATCAAAAATTCTAATCAGTCCGGGAGTTCCAAAAATAACAACCATTCCGTCGATATTATCAAATTTGTTATCCACATAATCAATTATTGTACCTAATTGCTTTGCTGTTCCGGTAGCAAGAAAATCAATAGGATTTCCAACAGTGGAACCGGGATAAAGCTCTTCTAATAATTTATCAGCTTCGCCACCTTCAATGTGAGGAACATTTAATCCGTTTTTTGAAAGAGCATCGGTATGCATAACTGCCGGGCCTCCGGCATGAGTTATTATTGCTATATTTTTTCCTGTTAATTTTTTATGTGCAAATATTGCACCTGCTGTAATTAATTCCTCACGACTGTTGCATCTTAATATACCTGCTTTTTGAAACAATGATTCAATAGCAACATCAGGACTGGCAAGTGCACCTGTGTGCGATGATGCTGCACGGCTACCTGCTTCTGAAGAACCGGATTTTATAGCTGCTATTCTGCATCCTTTTCGAATAAGTGATGATGCATGCTTTAGAAGCATCTGTGGTTTGTCGATGCTCTCGATATAAAGAAGATATGAATCAGTACTGATTTCCGGATCATAACTTTCATCCATGTGTTGTATAAATTCTTCAACACCAAGTTGGGCGCTGTTGCCAACAGAATAAACTCCTGAAAAAGTAAGTCCTTTTGGTATCCCTGCTTCTAGAATAAAACATGCAGTTGCTCCTGAGCCGGAAATCAAACAACATCCTTTTGGATCTAATTTTGGAATAGGTAAAGTAAAAATTCCATGATAATTTGGATTAAGAACACCAACACAGTTTGGACCAACTAATGATCCGTTAACATTATTAATTGAATCAATAATTTCATGTTCCCAAATTTTGCCTTCTGAATTATTCATTTCGCTAAAACCGGCAGACAAAATAATAAAAGCTTTTGTGTTTTTTAATTGTGTGAGAAGCTCAACCGTGGCAGGAATAAAATGGGCGGCAATAGCAATAATTGCAAGGTCAACAAAAGGTAAATCAGCCGGCGATTTGAAACAATTAATTCCTTGTACTAAATTTTCTTTTGGGTTAGTAACAAAAAGGTCACCCTTGAAATTCCCGTCAATAAGATTTTTTAATACTTTTCCACCCGGTTTGTATATATCATTCGAACCCCCAACAACAACTATACTACGGGGATTTATCAGTTCTTTTGTTATCATTAAAAATTATTAATATGATTATTATAAATAATGTATGACAAAAGTAAGGAAATTAATATGATTTAGATGAAAATTATCGACCTCATATATATTTATTTAATCAATACGATTTGGCTTTAATATCTTTCTCTTTTTGCTAAATGCTAATCTCATTTGTATGTTCTATTTTATTTTCTTAACCAAAACCTTTTAAATTTAAACATTCTCTTTTTCCGATTGTAATCGCGAGAGTTTTGCAGAAGGTCATCCGCGCTTTTTAAAAAAGTAATAAGCGACAGATTATTATTAAAGGTATTAATTCTTTCGTTAAGATAGTCGAAAAGCCATTCTTTCAGGTGATTGGTTTTATATGTCTCTTTCTCAATTTTGTTTAACTGGTAATTTATTAAATCAATAATATCAAGTTTATTAAGATTTTTTTCTAAAGAAATATTTCTAAAAGTTGATGAAAGATAATCTATACATTCTAGAGTAACTGAATTAATTTCCTTTATTTTTTCCGGAAGTTCGGAAAAAGATTTTTCAAGATTATCGATAAGTTCGCTCTGAGTTATGTAGTCAACAAGACGTGATACGCTTATCTTATCAACTTCTTTATCTTCGAACTGTATCTCAAAGAAATTATTTAAATCTTCTTCTTTTAATATTTCTATTCTTTCGGGGAAGATGTTTGCTGCTTCTTTTACTTTACGTGATGTTGATGCAAAAATATCTTTAAAAAAGTCAATAGTTTTATGAATAGAGAAATCATAATCCTCATAATTAAACTCAATAGTTTTATCTTCCTTTATTTCTTTAACAAGATTTTTTAAATATAAAATAAGGTTATTTTGCTCCTTGTAAACGGTAGAATTTATATTTTGCTCGATTTCCCGATAAATATTGATGAGAATAATTCTTATCTTCAATAAATAAGAACTTAACAATTCTTCGAGAATAAAACTATTATTTAATAAGTTCTGATCGGTTTTCCATTGTAATGGATAATTTTTAAGTGTTTTTTGTATTTTTAATGCTTTGTTTGTTGAGTCTTTTTTAATCTTTTTGTTTATCAATAAATCATCAATATCGTTACAAATATTTTGAATGTTTAATGTAGTATCAGCTTTCATTTTAGCAAAAGCAGAATCGAAATTATTTGTATTTGAAAGACTAATTTGCATAATCTTTTTCGATAGTTCTTCCAACTCAATATTTATATCTTCAGTAGTTAGTTTTCTAAATCCGTTCTTTTTTTCAAGAATAGCAAAACTATTATCAATACTTTGAATTATTTTTTGAGATTCGATTATTAGTTGTACACTAATCATGCATATCTCTTCTGTTATATTATAAATCAATAAGGCTAAATTTCCCGGAAAATATGATTTAACGAGTTTTTGATATTCAATTAACAGGGTAGGGGGTTTTTCTCTGTTTTT
Organism: uncultured Bacteroidales bacterium; assembly: GCA_964404485.1. GTDB lineage: Bacteria > Bacteroidota > Bacteroidia > Bacteroidales > JAIORY01 > JAIORY01. The sequence continues at coordinate 10,774 of CAYOKJ010000018.1, forward strand.
TAGTTTTCTGAGGTTTCTCTTTTTAAAATCCTTTGTTTTATTATCATCAGAGTCATTTATAATAAGATCCTTTTCTTTGAGATTAAAAATAATTTCTTTTGAAATGGTATTTAAATAAGAATCGATACTCCTGAAATATCTGTCGTAACCTCTTTCAAGTAGTTCTTGTTGACTATTTAAGGTGTTATTTTTGTATTTTTCTGATAATTTACGGAGTTGAATCAATAAATTGCTATGGTATCTGACAAGAGCTCTTTCAAAGTCGATTCCTTTATTTGTTTTGGCAGAGGTATTTATTTTCGAAAAAATATCAATTAAAATATCGTTTACCGAATAAATTAAATCATTGTTTAAAAGAGAAAACTCGTTTAATGATTCATTAAAATAGTCTTTGTTTAGATATTCTATTTTTTCGTACAACAGGTTTACTTCATGTTTAAGAACAGATTTTTGTGGAAAAGAAATATCTTTAATAACATTTTTATTTTTTGTAATTTCAAATTCAATATTTTTTTCTAAGCGTAATTTGTTATAAAAAAGATCATTTTGCTTTGAGCCATTTACAATGTTTTTGTTTTCACCAACTTTCAAATCTTTAAAATAAGAAGAAGCCTTTGCCAGAATTACAGTTCCAACAGAATTACATAATTTATTTATGTTATTGATGAACTGATCTTCGTAACCAATTTCTATTTCAGGAATACCTAGAAATGTTAAATCGGTATTAACAGATTCACTTTTAATAATATCAAAAATCGATTTTTGCTCAATCTGATTATTAACAATTTTTATTTCAGCTTTCATCCTCAAATTTTCGAGGATAATTGCTGTGTCATCATAGAGCATTTTCATTTCTTCGTTAACCGGATTTACAATTATAAGGCGCACCTTTGCATTTCGCCATTCCTCAGAAAGAGTAATAAATTTTATCAGCGACAAAATAAAATTCCCGTTATTGCTGCCACCTCTCCACCAGATATCAATTTGATTATACTTGCCAAAACCAAGTTGTTTATTGTAATGAAGTAAGAGAGTGTTTAGATCGTAGTCTGTAATATTTTTTATAAGATGAACGAATTTTTCGGGATGGTCGCTATTTTTTCCCCAGCCGAGCAAAACGGTATTAGGCTCAACACCGGAAAATCCATATGAAGCAGCTATGGTTTCTATTCCTTCATAAATATCTCTGCATTCCTGTCGACGAGTAAAGATACCCTGATTTTCGTCGCTCTCATCCGAATTTTGTGATTGTTTTAATTTAGTAATGAATATTTTGGCGGATTTATTCTCAATAAGTTCGAAACATGAAAGAAACCCGAGTTTACCAACCAGATGCTTTCCAAGCTCTAAAAGATATGGTCTTGTTCCTATTGATCCTGTAAAAAGAATAATATTTGGTCGCCAGTTTCTTTCATCAATAACTTTCTGGTTCATTTTATGCAATGCTTTCCTGATAACAGAAGACCAAACACTTTGCCACACATCTCCAAAGTCGAGTTGTAATTCTTTTCGTTTAATAATAAAATAAACTCCTGTAATAAAGATAAGAGCCATTATCATCACGAAAGTGTCCAATTTAAACATCACAGTAAATGAAGCAATAAAACCAACTATTCCAACCCATTTTGAAATATTAAAACTTGGTCGGAAATCGATGCTCGCCCATCTTTCGAGAGCAAATGCAAGATTGATAAAACCGTAAGCAGCAATAAAAAACATAGACACAAGGCGAGCAATAACGTCAAGCTCTCCAATAAGAATTCCCACTTCAGCAATAAGAAAAGAGAAAATCAAAGCATTTCGAGGTTCGTTATTTTTACCATTTCCTATACTGAAAATTTTTGGAATAATTTTATCTTGCGAAATAGCCTGTAGTATTCTTGGTGCTCCCAATATTCCGCCAAGGGCAGAAGAAAGTGTGGCTCCCCAAATACCGGCAATTACCAGCGGAGAAAACCAGGCAATTTTTAACAAAAAGTTTTTATCATTAATCAACAAGTCCCTGTCAACGAAATAAGCTAAACAAAATGCTAAAACAATATAAACTATTAGTCCGATAATTATTGCAGACATAGTTCCACCGGGAATATTTTTTTTAGGGTTTTTTAAATCGCCGGACATAGCAACTCCGGCTGTAAAGCCCGTTGCTGCAGGAAAAAATATAGCAAAAATCACAATAAAAGAAATGCCATTTCCTGAGGAAGTTATTGCAACAGGATTAGAAGCAAAAGAATCACCGGTAAATATTCCAATAAAAATAGAAGCTAATGAAAGCACAATAGCTCCCATGATAAAAAACTGGGTTTTTATGGCAATAGAAGTGCCAATAAAGGCAATCACCGTTAATAATATTAATACAATTGTTCCAAGAATTCTGAAGTCGGTAATAGTGATTCCAAGCCCAAGAAAGTTTCTGATAACATCTATTCCGAGAAAGTTTTCGCAAAATCCAATTATATACAATGCAATGCTAAAAGCTGTACCAATAAATATGGTAATCCCAATGGCACCACCCATTGGTAATCCCAAACTCCGACTAAGAATGTAATAAATACCTCCGGTTTTTATCTTTTTATCAGTTGCAATTGATGAGATACTTAAGCCTGTAGTTATGGAAATAACATGTGCTAAAATTATTATTCCAAGAGCACCAATTAGTCCGGCTTCTCCAACAACCCAGCCTAATCTCATGTACATAATTACACCAAGAATTGTGAGAATTGATGGAGTAAAAACTCCTGAAAATGCTCCGTACTTTTTAATTTGTGACATAATTATTAAAAATGCTAAATAAATATAAAAGTAGTATTTTTTATTCATTTACAGGATAAGGACCCACATCAAATTCCTCATTGTGATAACCTTTTATCCCAACTATTTTTGATAGTTCGCTTCTAAAATCTTTGTTGTTTTCTATACTATCTAACATATATCTGAAATCATATTTAGGTTTCCAACCTAATTCCCTCAATGCTTTTGTGTTTACATAAACTCTATCTATCTCAGGTAACATTTTCCAGTTTTTTAATTTATAAATCTCTTTAAAATCAGGAAATAACCTTTCAACAACGCTTGGTGCATTTTTTCTTAGTTCAGACAAATCGTTTTCTGAAAATGGAGTTGTTGCGCTTATAATATATTTTCCAAATCCAATACTTGCTGCCTTATCAATGGCTAATAAATGCGCATTTGCAGCATCTTCAATATCAACTCTTCGATACAAATATTCATTTATTTTTAAATTATTATCAGGATACAATTCTCTATTAATTTTTTTATCGTCTTCCTCCGGAAAAAATCGAGATGTTCTTAATATTAAACATGGAAGATTATAATTTCTATAGAATAATTGACAGAGGTCTTCAGCTGCTGCTTTTGTTACACCATAAATATTTTTTGGAATAGGTCTTACTTCTTCTGTTATCCAAATAGAAGGTTTATCCTTTGATGGTGTGAGCATATCTCCGAATGTACTGGTAGTACTTGTATAAATAAATGATTTAACACATTGTAGCCTTGCTTCTTCCAATAAGTTTAGAGTGCCAGTAAGGTTTGTATCTATGAAGTCTTGATAAGAATGAGTGGCAACATGTGGTTTATGCAAAGTTGCAGAGTGAATCACATCAGTAACACCATTCATGCAGTCTTTAACAAAACCTCTGTCAGTAATTGAGCCTACTTTTGTGGTAAATTCTGATTTTATAATATCTATTCCTAAACAATCGATTTTTTTCTCTTGAAGCAATCTTATTAAAGCCTCTCCTAAATGTCCACTACTTCCTGTTACTAATATTCTCATAATTAAATAAGCTAAACTGTTATTTCTAAATTGTCATTAATGTATTTTGTGTATGAAGTAGTTTTATTACAACATAAAATGAATATTATCAGTTGTTGTACTGTTTGGTACCGCTATAAAAATTATTGTTTTTAAAGAATTAATCCAGTCTACATCAAAATTTTGTAGTAGTTTTAATTGACTTTAGTCATTCCAAACTTTAGTCACTTTATGCACTTACATTAGTTATAAACTATTCAATTTATCTTCCCTGATTAATTGGTTTATTTCTTTAACAATGTTTTTATAGTCCGATTTTATACCACAGTTGTATATTTCCATTAAGGGATTATTATCCAATATTTTTTCAAATAGTTCACCTGAATTTGGAGTTTTCTGAAGTTTTCCATATTCTTCATAAGTAAAACTCAAAAATGCAACATTTTTTGAAATACCTCTGTTGTCAAGTAAGTAGCCATTTATTAGCTTTGAAGGATAAGTGTAATTTTTACCAATTCTTATGTCACTAACAGCAGGATAGGAAACAATCTTTTGCTTATCATCTGAGAGCACAACAGGAATATTATAAAAGTAATCATTTTTAGTTTTATAAACAATGGCAGGTGGTCCGGGCATATTTGCAAAAGAAATTTTTTCGTTTTCTTTAACATTAGTTTTTGTTTGTTTTACATTTGTTTTACAAGAAATACTTATTACAATTAATAAAATGATTATAACAAATGCGGTAAAATAATTTTTCATAATTAATAAGTGTTTGATTATTTATAAGTAAAATTTTCTATAAAATTAAAAATTGTATTCTAATTATTGTAAAATGCTTAAAATATTTTAATAAATTTGCATTTTTAAATGTAAAAATCATAAATCAATTATAATTTAATAATTAAAATTTAATCAAATGAAAAATGTATTATTAACAATCACAGCAATAGTCTTTACAGTTTTTTCTTTGAATGCTCAAGAAAAAAAAGAACTAAATACCAATGCACCCAAAATTGAATTTGAAAAAGTAATTTATGATTACGGTACTATTTATCAGGGTAGTAACGGAACATGTTATTTTGAATTTAAAAATGTAGGAAAAGAACCTCTAATTCTTTCAAAACCACGTTCTTCTTGTGGCTGTACTGTTCCTACATGGCCAAAAAAACCTATTCTTCCGGGAAAATCTGACAAAATAAAAGTAACTTATAATACCAAGCGTGCAGGTATAATAAATAAAACAGTAACTGTTTATTCGAATGCTATTAACAGCTCCATTGTTTTGCGAATAAAAGGTAAAGTAATAGCTGCACCCAAAGAACAGTTACCAATAAAAAAGACTGATAAGGGCGCAACACCGATAAATAAATAGTAGAAGAAAAAAGAAATATTAATTACGTTAATAATTATTGAGATTTTTTTAATTTTTAAAACTAATAAAATGCCAAAAACATCAATAAAAGGCAAAAAAATGCCTCAATCACCAATTCGTAAATTGGTTCCTTTTGCAGAAGCAGCAAAAAGCAGAGGAGTTAAAGTTTATCATTTAAATATTGGACAACCTGATATTCACACACCTGAGGTTGCATTGGATGCAATCAGAAATTACGACAAAAAGCTTGTAGCTTATTCACATTCTGCAGGAATTCCTTCGTATAGAGAAAAGCTTGTTGGCTATTATAAAAAACACAATATCCATATAACAAAAGATGAAATAATAATCGGATCAGGTGCTTCTGAAGCTATTTTATTTGCAATGCAATCTTGCATTGATCCAGGTGATGAGATAATTATTCCTGAGCCGTTTTATGCTAATTATAATGGATTTGCAGTTAATGCAGGCATTGAAGTAAAACCAATAAGTTCTTCTATAGAAACAGGTTTTGCTCTTCCTCCAATTGCTGATTTTGAAAAAGCTATTACTTCAAAAACTAAAGCAATTATGATTTGTAACCCTGGTAATCCTACTGGTTATTTATACTCTCAAAGTGAACTGGAAACTTTGCGTGATATTGTAAAAAAACATGATCTTTATTTAATTGCTGATGAAGTTTATCGTGAATTTTGTTATGATGGACTTACTCATTATTCAGCGATGTATCTTGAAGGAATTGATGATAATGTTATACTTATTGATTCAGTTTCGAAAAGATACAGTGCATGCGGAGTTAGAATTGGTTGCATGATAACAAAAAATAAAGAAGTACTAGCAACAGCTATGAAATTTGCCCAGGCACGTCTTAGCCCTCCAACTTTTGGTCAGGTACTTGCTGAAGCTGCATTGGAAACTACTGACGATTATTTCGAAGAAGTTAAAAACGAATATCTTGCCAGACGTGATGTTGTTGTTGAATATGTAAATAAAATTGAAGGTGCATTTTGCCCTACTCCGAAAGGAGCATTTTATGTTGTGGCAAAACTGCCAATTGATAATTCAGATAGATTCTGCCAGTGGTTGCTCGAAGATTTCGAATACAATAACGAAACAGTTATGTTAGCTCCTGCAACAGGATTTTATGCCACAAAAGATATGGGTTTGGATGAAGTTAGAATTTCTTATGTACTTAATGTAAATGATCTGAAAAGCTCAATTAAGTGCCTCAAAGAAGCATTGAAGGTTTATCCGGGAAGAACAAATTAGATTGAGTTTTAGGTTGAAAAAAATTCTTAAATAGAAATTCTAATTTGGAATTATTCAGTACCTGAAGGAAATTAAACTTAAAAAATATATTTATTTAAAATCAGGGTAGAGTAAATACTTTATCCTGATTTTTTTATACTCATCAATTTTTGCTTTCCAGCTTTCACGAATTTCATCTTCGCTTTTTCCTGCAATAATCTGCAAACGCAATTTATCAGTTCCGGCTAACTTATCAAAAAATGCATTAAAAAAATCATCTTTATTTTTAAAGAAATTATACATTTCAATTAAATATTTAAGATGAATTTTATTCATTTTGTTTTCAATACAGAAATCTTTTAAAAAATATCCATTACATTCTTGATTTTTGAATGGCGGATACAGACTTGCTCCGGGAGTTTTTTTTGGAGTAAAATAATAATCACCATTAGTGAAATCAGGATGGCCGATAATTTCGAAAGGATAATGAGTTCCTCTTCCAATGCTGATAATTGTTCCTTCAAAAAAACATAAAGACGGATAAAGGTAAATCGAGTTCATAGAAGGCAAGTTTGGCGATGGTTTCACAGGTAACTGATAAAAAGTATTATGATCGTAATTTTTGCATTTAATAACTTTAAGATTGCATTTAATACCGTTCTTTAGCCATCCTTCACCATTCACCATTTTGGCATATTCACCAATAGTCATTCCATGAACCACCGGAACCTGATGCATTCCAACAAATGAAGAAAACTCTTTTTCTAAAACAGGTCCGTCAATATAATGCCCGTTTGGATTTGGTCTGTCGAGAATAATTACTTGAATATTGTTTTCAGCGCAAGCTTCCATAACATAAGCCATTGTTGAGATATAAGTGTAAAACCTTGCACCGACATCTTGAATGTCAAAAATAACTATGTCAATATCGCTAAGAATATCTGCCGTAGGTTTTTTGCTTTTTCCGTAAAGCGAAATTAATGGCAATCCGGTTTTTGAATCTTTATAATTATCCACTTTTGCTCCTGCATCAGCATTTCCTCTAAAACCATGCTCGGGTGAAAAAACTTTTACAATGTTTATTCTCATCGCTAATAAACTATCAACTATGTGAGTATGACTTATTAAAGATGTTTGATTTGCAACTATTGCTACTTTTTTATTTTTTAACAGAGGAATATATTTTTCTGTTCTCTCAGCACCGGTAATTATTTTTTTGCTTGTTTGCGACTGACATGAAATCAGAAAAATAACAAAAAATAATATTGATAGAAGCTTATGGACCATGATGAAAATTTTGTAATTACAATGTTTTTTATTTTTATTCTTTACAACTAATTTAATTTTATTCATACATGAATGATTTCGATTTCAGAAATATTTAAGTAATTAATAAAACTATTTTTAAAACAGTCTTTTCAAAAATACAAATTTTTTGTAACCCAAAGAAAAGAAAATATTTCAGAATCATCATTTTTCCTATTTTTGTAAAAAATAAAAACATTGAACACCGAACTATTTATAGCAAAGCGGATTTTATCAAAAAACAAAGAGAACTTTTCGCGTCCTATTGTAAAAATTGCAATTACAAGTATAAGCTTAGGTTTGGCTGTGATGATAATTTCTGTAGCTATTGTTACCGGATTTCAAACTGAAATTAGAGAAAAAGTTATCGGTTTTGGATCGCATATACAAATTACAAATTTCGATTATAATAAATCATTTGAAGATTCACCAATTAGTAAAAATCAATCTTTTTATCCATTTATTGATACAATTCAGGGAATTAAACATATTCAAGTTTTTGCAAATAAAACAGGTATTATAAAAACCAAGGATCAGATAGAGGGTGTGGTATTAAAAGGTATTGACTCTGATTACGATTGGTCGTTTTTTGAAAATAAAATTATCGATGGTAATAAATTTATTGTTACAGATTCATCCCAAAATAATAATGTGATTATTTCAAAATCATTATCCAAATTATTAAAACTTAAAACCGGAGATGCGCTTAAAATGTATTTTGTTTCCGGAAGCGGATCACAGCCAAGAGGAAGAAATTTTAATATCTTGGGAATTTATGAAACTGAATTAGAGGAGTTTGATAAATTGTACGTAATCTGCGACATTAAACATATTCAAAAACTTAATCGTTGGACTGATGATCAAATTGGTGGGTTTGAGGTTTTTCTTGATGATTTCAATGATCTTGATGAATTAAGTTATAAAATTTATAATGAGATAGGATACGATTTAGATGCAAAAACTATAAAAGAAACAAATCCCCAAATCTTTGATTGGCTCGATTTGCAGGATGTTAATGTAGTTGTGATTTTGGTTTTAATGGTTCTTGTTGCTGGAATTACTATGATCTCAACTCTTTTGATACTTATTTTAGAAAGAACAAATATGATAGGAATTTTAAAAGCTCTCGGTTCAAAAAATTTAAGTATACGAAAAATGTTTCTTTACAATGCTGTTTATATAGTGGGGAAGGGGCTTTTATGGGGAAATATTATTGGAATAGGACTGTGTTTGTTGCAAGATTATTTTCATCTATTAAAACTAAATCAGGAATCGTATTATGTTTCTTTTGTCCCAATTAATTTGAATTTGCAAAGTATTGTTATTTTAAATGTTGGTATTTTCGTAGTTTGCTTGATAATGTTGCTAATCCCATCTTTAATTATTACCCGAATTTCTCCTGTTAAAGCAATACGATTTAGTTAAATTTTATTTTTCTACTTACTAATTTTACTTAATGCTTTCCAAATTTGGGAATGATTATACGAATATGAGATTATTATACAACTTTGAGACATGATATAATAAGTTTTTTTTAAACCAAAAAATGTAAAATTTTCTTCATGATTTAAGACAACTTATACCAATTGAATTTCTAAATTGCTGATAAATATTTTGAAATATTTTTTTCTTTGTCAAAGCAAATATTCTTTACATCCGTATTGACGGAAATAATATTTAACACAGAGAAAGTAAAAAAGAAACGAAATATATCGGTAATTTGGATGTTCAGTTGGTATAATAGTCATAATATCAGGTTCAAACAATTCTTTTACTATTGTCTTTTTTGTATATTTTCTACTATTAATTGCTCTTAGCAACACTGCGAAAAAAAAACTGGGATCATTTTTTAGAAAATCTAATTTCTGCTTTTTAAAATAAAGCCTTAATTGAAATATATTACCGATATTTGTATTGAAAAATAATTTATTTAGTTTTATTGAAAATCCTACTAATTAAAGACAAAGTTTTGTTATAATGCTAAATAACCAAAATAATCTATTTAAAAATTTTAAAACAATGCGAAAAATATTCTTATTTTATCCAATTTTAATATTAATCTTATTTAGTGCTTGTAATCAAATGAAAGAAAAAGTTGATCTTGTTGTATTTAATACAAAAGTTTATACAGTTGATAAAAATTTTACTATTGCTCAAAGTTTTGCAGTAAAAGATGGTAAATTTTATGACGTTGGCACGAACGAAGAAATTCTTAGAAAGTACACTTCAAACAATACTTATAATGCAGTTGGATTAACTATTTATCCGGGTTTAATTGATGGTCACTGCCATTTTTATTATTATGGTTTAGGAATACTTCGTAATGCTGATCTTACAGGAACGGAGTCATTTAATGAAGTTTTGGAAATATTAAAAGTTCATCAGAAAAATAATCAAGAAAAGTGGTTGATAGGTCGAGGGTGGGATCAGAATGATTGGAAAATATCTGAATTTCCCGACAAGGATGAACTTGATAAATTGTTTCCGGATATTCCTGTTTATCTTACCCGTATAGATGGTCATGCAGCACTTGTAAACAGCAAAGCACTTGAAAAAGCCGGTATTACAAAAAACACTAAAATTAATGGCGGAGATATTATTATCAAAAATGGTGAACCAAGTGGTGTGTTAATAGATAATGCAACAGAGCTTGTATCAGCATTAATTCCTAAACCTGGCAGATTTCAAAAAGAGAATGCCTTTTTAACTGCTCAAAAAGAATGTTTTCAGGTAGGTTTAACTTCAATTGTTGATGCCGGTTTACCAATGGAAACAATAAAAATAATTGATTCTCTTCAAAAATCGGGGAAACTAAAAATGCGAATAAATTCAATGTTAGGTTCTGATGATGAAAATTTTGTAAAAAATATTGAAGCCGGAACTTATAAAACTCCGCGACATACAGTAAGAGCGATTAAACTATTTTCTGATGGTGCTTTAGGTTCGAGAGGAGCAATGCTAAAAAAACCATATTCTGATAAAAAAAGTAATAGAGGGTTTTTGGTTCAGGATACAAAATATTACAAAAATATCTGCAAAAAAGCTTTTGAAAACGGATTTCAGGTTTGTACTCATGCTATTGGAGATTCGGCTGTGAAATTTATGTTAATGACTTATGGTGAAGTATTAAAAGATACAAATGATCTTAGATGGAGAATTGAACATTCTCAAATTGTTGATCCGGCTGATTTTTATCTATATCATAAATATTCAATTATTCCTTCGATACAGGCAACGCATGCTACTTCTGACATGTACTGGGCTGAGAAGCGCATTGGAAAAGAAAGAATGAAAGGTGCTTATGCTTATCAGGATCTTCTTAAGCAAAACGGCTGGCTGATAAACGGAACAGATTTTCCAATAGAAAATATTAATCCAATGCTTACATTTTATGCTTCGGTTGCCCGAAAAGATACTAAAGGATATCCTGAAAATGGCTTTCAAATGGAAAACGCACTTAGTAGAGAAGAAGCTTTAAAATCTATGACTATATGGGCTGCCAAAGGTAGTTTTGAAGAAAATGAAAAAGGAAGCATTGAAATAGGAAAATTAGCTGATTTTGTTGTTCTCACTAAGGATATTATGGAAATAGATGAAGAAAAACTTCCTGATGTTAAAGTTGTAAGAACATATATTAATGGTGAAACGGTATTTTCTAATAAGTAAATTGATGGCGATTTGTTGTAATTAATTGTATTTTGATATTGTTTTTTAATTCAAAACTAATTTATTTAAATAAAAAATACCATAATGAAAAAAGAAATTATTAATTTTACAACCGAAATGGACTCGTAGCATAACTGGATAGTGCACCTGATTACGGATCAGGAGGTTGTGGGTTCGAATCCCTCCGAGTTCACAGAAAAGCATACTTTTTCAGGTATGCTTTTTTTGTATCTTTGCCTATTAAATTATTGTCAAATGCAAAAAACAGATCTAATAAAAGAGTTTTTTCAGATTTATGGAAACAATGGTATTGCTCCAGAAGTATTTTTCTCTCCTGGAAGGGTGAATCTTATCGGAGAACATACTGATTATAACGGTGGTTATGTACTTCCTTGTGCTTTGAGCTTTGGAACCTATCTTGTAATTAGAAAAACAAATGA
>CAYOKJ010000018.1:22685-31851 GCA_964404485.1 uncultured Bacteroidales bacterium
AAAACTATGAAACATGTTCCCGTTAAATTTAAACTTGAGGGATACAAATTAATAATTTCTAACACTAACTTAAAACGCGGACTATCTTCGTCAAAATATAATCAAAGGGTTTCTGAATGTGCTCAAGCTGTTAATGATATTTCTAAAGTTATGAAAATTAATGATCTGAGTGATTTGAGCATTGATTTATTTAACGAAGTAAAAAGTTATATTAAAGATGATATTGTCAGGCAACGGGCAACGCATGTTGTTTATGAAAACAACAGAGTTTTGAAAGCAGTAAAAGCTCTCGAACAAAATCAACTCAAAACATTTGGGAAATTAATGATTGATTCACATAATTCCCTTCGCGACAATTATGAAGTTACCGGTTTTGAATTAGACACTCTTGTTGAAGAAGCCTTGAAAATTGACGGTGTTATTGGCTCCCGAATGACTGGTGCCGGATTTGGCGGATGTACAGTAAGCCTCGTAAAAGACGATTGTGTTGAAGAATTTCAGAAAAAAGTAGGAGAGAAGTATTTTAATAGAACTAAACTTAAACCCGATTTTTATTTACCTGAAATTGGTGATGGGGTGAGGGCTGTTTGAATAACAAAGAGGTTGTTAGTCTTTACAAGTTTCTTCCTCCAAAAATTGCAGTTCCAATTCTTACATTTGTGCTTCCCTCTTCAATAGCAATTTTATAATCACCGGACATTCCCATCGAAATTTCTTTAAAATTATCATCAAAATATTTTTTCTTAAAGAAATCAAAAATATTTTTCAGAGTTCTAAATTCATTGCGCACTTGCTCCATATTAGATGTAAAAGTTGCCATTCCCATCACGCCGGCAATTCTAATATTTTTTAAAGATTGGAATGATTCCGATTCAAGCATTTCGATAGCTTCCTCCTTCGAAAATCCAAATTTTACTTCTTCTACAGCAATATGGAATTGCAAAAGACAATCAATTGTTCTTTCGTTCTTTTGTGCTTGTTTGTTAATTTCCTTGAGTAGTTTTAAACTATCAACTGCTTCAATCATAAAAACGTATGGAGCAATAAATTTTATCTTATTTGTTTGGAGATGACCTATAAAATGCCATTTAATATCTTTAGGTAATGCCGGATATTTTACAATTAATTCCTGAGCTTTATTTTCGCCAAATACTCTTTGTCCTGCATCGTAAACCTCCTTAATCATCTCATTGGGTTTTGTCTTTGAAACAGCAACCAGTCTAACATATTCCGGAATTTTCTCAATTACTTCTTGTAGATTTTCTTTTACACTCATTTAATTAATTTTTTACAAAATTATAAAATAATATTTCATTATTTTAGGTTTATGAATAATAAGTTTTTTAATAAATTAATTTTTAACTTTGCAATTCAATTCAAATTTATTTTATGAAAATATTAAGTTCTCTTATTAAGCAGCTGGTTTTCTGGCTACTGTATTTTGTAATTATAAGGATTATTTATCTTCTGTATAATCTTAACTTTGTTTTAGCTGAAGAAGTTAATTTCTGGGAGGTTATATCATCTTTTTATTATGCTCTGAATCTTGATATTGCTACTGCTTGTTATATATTATTGATTCCATTTATTATTCTTGTGGTACAGAGTTTTTATAGTCCTTCGTGGATTAATAATATAAATAAGATATATACTTTAATTATTCTTATTCTTTTTTCGCTAATCACCACTGCCGAGCTTGGTGTTTATGAAGAATGGAAAACAAAACTACATTATAAGGCGCTTACACAAGCAACACACCCAAGCGAAATATACAATTCTACTGAAACATATATTTTCTTTATTTTATTAGGAATATTTATTATTGAAGTGTATGGTAGTTTTTATATTTACAGGAAATTCTTTTTTAGCAAGCTCATCAAATTAAAAAGAAAAATAATTTTTTCAATTTTGTTTTTCCTGATAATGCCTGTGATTCTTGTAATAGGTATGAGGGGAGGATTGCAGGAAATTCCGATAAATCAAAGCCAATCATATTATTCGAAACATAATATTTTAAATCTTGCTGCAGTAAATTCAGGATTTAATCTATACATAAGTGTGTTCGAAAATTTGAAGAACTTCGGAAAAAACCCTTTTCAGTTTTATGATGATAAAGTTGCTGAAGATAGAGTTAACAAAATATACGAGATTCCCAAAGATACTACAGTTAAGATATTGAAAAATATAAATCCAAATATTATCTTTCTGATAATGGAAAGCTGGTCGGCTGATTTAATTGAGTCGCTTGGAGCTGATTCTATATATACTCCCGAATTTCATAAACTTGAAAAAGATGGATTACTTTTTACTAATATCTATTCTCCGGGATCTCGTTCAGAGCAGGGAATGGCATCAATATTCAGCGGATTTCCTTCGCATCCTATTTCAGCAATAACCGTTCAACCGGATAAGTTTGTTGGTTTGCCAAGTCTTATTCATATTTTTAATGATAAAGGTTATTCGTCTTCTTTTTACTTTGGAGGCCAATTAATTTATGGGAATATTAAAAGTTATATTATTTATAATAATTTCGATAAGATAACTGAAGTTTATGATTTTGACAGTAATATTCCAAAAGGAAAACTTGGAGTTCATGATGAATTTGTTTTCGACAGAATGTTAAATGAAATCAATGAATCTAAAGAGCCTTTTTTATCAGCTTTTTTTACAGGAAGTACACATTCACCTTTTGATATGCCGATGAAAATAAAACAGCTCAGAGATGATAATTTTAATCTGTATGTGAACTCTGCCTGGTACACCGACAGTTGTTTAGGTGACTTTATGCAAAAAGCAAAAAGACAAGCATGGTTCGACAATACTTTATTTATTATTGTTGCCGATCATAGTCATCATTCGTATAAGCACCATCCTTATCATTCAAAAGAGTACCATAAAATTCCATTAATGTTTTACGGAAATGTAATTAAAGACGAATATAAAGGAAAAACTATTGGAAAACTTGGGATTCAAACTGATATTGCAACAACACTTTTAAAACAATTAGACATTGATACTTCAGTATTTCATCGTAGCAAAAATCTTTTAAATCCATATTCTCCGGATTTTGCTTATGTTGCTTTTGAAGAAGGTATTGGATGGATAACTCCTGCCGGAGATTTCTTTTACGATAATCGTTTCGATCATTATTATCGTAATAGTTTTGATTCTGCAATTAAGGATTCTGTAGTTAAAGATGGAAAAGCATTTCTGCAAACAATCTTTCGTGAATATATGGAGTATTAGAAATGTTTGATGTTTAAAACTAAACGGATAAAAAAAAAGCCTGCACAACGGCAGGCTTACTAAATTTTAATAAGTATAAGAATAAGATTTAAATAGCTTTAACATTTACTGCATTTAATCCTTTTCTTCCTTCTTTTAGTTCAAATTCAACTTTATCCCCTTCATGAATTTCATCAATTAGTCCGGAAATGTGTACAAAGTAATCTGTTTCTGATTCGTCTTCGATAATGAAACCGAATCCTTTTGATTCATTAAAAAATTTTACTGTTCCTTTTTTCATTGTTATATTAATTTAGCGTGCAAAGATAAAATAATATTTTTAATAAAATAGAAATTATCATCTTTTTTTTTATTTTTATTTTAATTGTTTAATTGGATGATATATATATTTATTTGCATTGATTTTGCAACCTAACTACGTTCAATTTCTGCTGACTTTTTTAAAATCTAATTTGCTTGTCCAAGTTGTTCTAACTCGTTACTAATCAAATCTTCAGTTTTAGAAATTATATCTTCAAACGATAAGCCTTTTGGTTCTATTGGCCCTAATAAAGTATATGATAATGTCTCTCCAAAGGATAATGGGAATAAACCATATTTGTACAAATTAAACCCCCCATGAATCGCAAAAGGAACAATTAAAGCAGAAGGAGAAGCTTTTAACAGTGCTTTTATTCCCCCAGATTTAAATTTTCTCATTTTTCCATCTTTTGAACGCGTTCCTTCAGGGAAAATACATGCTGAATAATTATTTTTTTCAATTAGTTGACCAAGCTTATTAATTTCAATAGTTGCTTGAGATAAATTTTTTCTGTCGATTAATGCAGCTCCGCTGTGTCGTAAGTGATATGATATGCTAGGGATGTTTTTTGCCAATTCAATTTTAGATATGAATATTGGATGATGTTTTCTAAAAAACCAAACTATTGGTGGAATGTCAAAAGAATTTTGATGGTTAGCTATTATTATTAATGGACGGTCAACAGGTAAATCGTAAAATCTCTTTTTATGAATTTTAGTTCCCATTATTCGTAGGCTTGTGAATAATAGAAAATTTAAAAGTTCAACTGATTTTTTATGAGCATTACATCCCCATACTTTTCTGCAAATTACTTGTATCGGATGAAAAATCAATAGCAAAAAAGCAAAAATTATATAATAAATCGGTGAAAGAATATATGATAATGTCTTTTTCATTTCTTAAAATTTATTAATCCCCTGAAAAATAATAAATGTTTTATTAAATTATAGAAATTATCAATAAAAGTAATAAATTTAATAAAAAAAAACCGCTTAACACTATAAAGGTACTAAGCGGTTTGTAAAGATTATTCAGAATACAGTTCAATGATTTTTAATCAAGTGAATGAACAATCAGCCCACTTCTTAATTTTGGTTCGAACCATGTTGTTTTTGGTGGCATGATATTTCCTGTATCAGCAATATTAATTAATTGCTTCATCGAAACAGGATAAATTGCAAAAGCAACTTCCATTTCACCACTATCAACTCTTTTTGATAATTCGCCTAACCCTCTAATACCACCAACAAAATCTATTCGTTTTGACTTTCTTAAATCGGTAATGTCGAGAATTGGTGCAAGAACTTCATTTGATAATATGGTTACATCAAGTGCACCTATTGGATCATTATCATCGTAAGTATTTTCTTTTGCAGTTAACGAATACCACTTCCTGTTAAGGTACATGCTAAAATTATGAATATCGTGAGGTTTATAGATATCAGTTCCTTTTTCTTCAACAATAAAACTATTATTAAGTTTTTCCAAGAAATCTTCTTTTGATAATCCGTTAAGATTTTTAATAACTCTGTTGTAATCAATTATTGTAAGTTGGTTATCAGGGAAATGAACAGCAAGGAAAAAATTGTATTCTTCATCACCTTTATGATTTGGATTATTTTTCTTTCTTTCGTTTCCAACCAAAGCAGCAGCAGCAGTTCTATGATGACCATCAGCAACATAAGTAGAAGGTAATTTAGCGAATAATTCAATTATCCTGTCAATTTTATCCTGATCTCTAATCACCCAAAAATGATGTCCGATTTCATCTTCTGAAGTAAAATCGTAATCAGCTTTGTTATTAACTACTTCAGCAACAATCTCATCAATTTCTTTTACAGCAGGATAAGAAAAGAAAACCGGTTCGTAATTCATTCCACTTGTACGAACATGATTCATCCTGTCTTCTTCTTTATCAGGACGAGTTAATTCGTGTTTTTTAATAACATTATTCATGTAATCTTCAACACCTGCACAACCAACAATTCCGTACTGAGTTTTGCCCCACATTGTTTGAGCATAAACATATAGATATTCTTTATCATCCTGAACGAGAACCTTTTCATCCATTAATTTAAAGAAGTTTTCTTTACCTTTATTATATACTTCCTCTCCGTATGGATTAATATCATCAGGAAGATCAATCTCCGGTTTAACAACATGAAGATATGATAATTTGTTTTCGCCTGCTTCTAATCGGGCTTCTTTTTTATTTAGTACATCATAAGGTCTTGATGCAATAAAACTTGCATCTTTTTCTACCGGACGAATTCCTTTAAAAGCTTTTAATATTGCCATATATATTTTTTGTTTTTGGTACTAATATTTAATCTGTTGGAAAAATGATAGAACCGAATTATTAAATAATTATTTCATTAATTTACTTTAAAAGTTTTATCACCTTTTTCAATGAAATTAATGATTTGATTTGCTGCTGCAATACCTGCATTAATGTTTGCTTCGGCTGTTTGAGCACCCATTTTTTTAGGTGTAAAGAAATATCTTCCTTCATATTTTTCTTCAATCTCAGCTTTACAATCAGGAGCAATATCCGAAATGTATTTAAAATCATCTCTTTCAGCAAAAACTTTTAAAAGGTCTTTTTCGAAGATAACTTCTTTTCTTGCAGTGTTTACAAGAGTAGCATTTTTTGGCATTTTTGATAATAACTCAAAGTTTATAGATCCTTTTGTTTTTTCATTTGCAGGAATATGTAATGAAACATACTGACATTTTGAATATAGTTCTTCAACGCTGTCAACAGGAATCACATTATCTTTTTCAATAGATTCTTTTTTTACAAATGGATCGAAAGCATATACTTCCATTCCGAATCCTTTAGCAATGTCTGCCACATATTTCCCAACATTTCCATACGCATGAATACCAAGCTTTTTACCTTTAAGTTCAGTACCTGCTTTTCCGTTATACTGATTACGGCCAAGATAAACCATCATTCCTAATGCAAGTTCGGCTACTGCATTTGAATTTTGACCGGGAGTGTTCATTGCCACAACGCCATTTCTTGTTGCTGCCTCAAGGTCAATATTATCATATCCGGCACCGGCACGAACAATAACTTTAAGATTTTTAGCAGCATCAAGGACTTCTTTTGTTGCTTTATCACTTCTTATAATTATTGCATCAGCATCTTTTACTGCTTCAACAAGATCAGATTGTTCTGCATATTTTTCAAATAATTCCATTTCGTATCCGGCTTTACCAAGAACGTCTTTAATACATTCTACAGCAGCAGGAGCAAATGGTTTGACTGTTGCAACTAATACTTTTGTCATGATATTTTTGTTTTAGTATTGTTAAATATTATTTTCAAATTCTTTCATAGTTTTAACCAATGCTTCTACACTTTCGTATGGCATTGCATTATAAATTGATGCTCTAAACCCACCAACAGAACGGTGTCCTTTAATTCCAACCATTCCTTTTGAAGAAGCAAATTCAAAGAATTCTTTTTCATATTTTTCGTTTCCTTCACTCATTACAAAACAAACATTCATTATTGATCGGTCTTCTATTGCTACTGATCCGACAAAAAGTGAATTTCTGTCAATTTCATTATAAAGGAAATCAGCTTTTTTAATATTTTTTTTGTTCATTTCTTCGATTCCGCCATTTTCTTTAAGCCATTTTAAAGTTTGAAGTGCAGCATAAACAGGAACACATGGAGGAGTGTTAAACATTGATTCTTTTTTTATGTGAGTTGTGTAATCAAGCATTGTAGGAATATTATTCTCAACTTTTCCCAGCACTTCATCTTTAATAATAACAAAAGTAACACCGGCAGGAGCAAGGTTTTTCTGTGCGCCACCATAAATAATTGCATATTTTGAAACATCAATCGGGCGGCTAAAAATATCTGAAGACATATCAGCAACTAAGGGAATCTTACAATCAAAATCTTCTTTTATTTCAGTTCCGTAAATTGTGTTATTTGTTGTTATGTGGAAATAATCTGCATCCTCAGGAATTTTATAATCTTTAGGAATATAATTGAAATTTTTATCTTCGGAAGAAGCAACAACATCAACTTCACCCATTTTTTTTGCTTCTTTTATAGCTTTTTTCGCCCAGGCTCCTGTATTCAGATAAGCAGCTTTTTTGTTCATAATATTAAATGGAACCATGGCAAATTGTGTGCTTGCGCCACCACCTAAAAATATTACTGAATATCCTTCAGGAATTTTTAACAACTCTTTGAATAGGGCAGTAGCTTCATCCATAACAGCTACAAACTCCTTACTTCTGTGAGAAATTTCCATTAATGATAATCCTGTACCGGCAAAATCTATAATTGCATCTGCAGTATTTTTTATAGTATATTTCGGTAAAATTGATGGTCCTGCATAAAAATTATGTTTTTTCATTGTTGTTGATATTTAATGGTTTATAATTATTATTTTTAAAAAAATTATTTGATAGCAAAGGTAAAATATTTATATATTCTAAATGAAATAATTTGAAATTTAATTTCAAATTTTATAATTGATTTTAGTATTCTGATTTAATTTATCTATTAAATATAGTCATTATTAAATGTACTTTTGCAATCAATAATTATTGTATTAATAAAATGGATTTAAAAAATCGCATAGAAGCATTTATTAAACTTGGAAAGTTTCTAAAGGAATTATCTGTTGATAATAAAAACAAGCAAATAGATTATGTAAATGAGAAATATTTTGAATCTATTAACAAGATTATCAAAGATTCAAAAAATCATAATTCATGGTTTATTGAGAAAAATATACGTTTTGCTTTAAGTTCCTTGGCCGAAAGTCTTGAAAAAGATAATATTTTAAAGTGGATTGAACCTTATCGGAAACAAATCGAAAAAAGAAATAATTGTGTTAATGTAAATGTGGTTATGGCAGGAAATATTCCTGTTGTTGGCTTTCATGATTTTTTATGTGTTTTAATTTCAGGAAATAAATTCATTGGAAAGTTATCGTCTGGTGATATGGAATTGTTACCTGCAATTTCAGAAGTATTAGCAGAAATCGAACCCAATTTTAAAAACAAAATTTATTTTACAAAAGAGAAACTTCAAAATATTAACGCAGTAATTGCTACAGGCAGTGATAATACTTCAAGGTATTTTGAATATTATTTTGGGAAATATCCAAATATTATTCGAAAAAACAGAAACGGAGTTGCAGTATTAACAGGCAACGAAACTTGTGATGAATTGGAAAAACTTGGAGTAGATATTTTTATGTTTTTTGGACTAGGTTGCCGAAATGTTTCAAAATTATTTGTTCCGGAGGATTATTCTTTCGATAAGTTTTTTGAAGCTATGGAAAAATTCAGATGGGTGAATAATTATTCAAAATACATTAATAATTACGATTACTATAAATCAATTTATCTCATAAATAAAGTAAAGCATTTCGATAATGGATTTTTAATATTGAAAGAGGAGGATTCATTTAGCTCTCCTATTTCAGTCATTTATTTCGAAAAATACAAAAATGAAAAGCAATTATCAGAAAGATTAAATTTTAATAGAAAAAATATTCAGTGCATTGTATCAAAGAGTGATAAAATTTCAGGAGTAATTCCATTTGGATCAAGCCAATCGCCACAATTATGGGATTACGC
>CAYOKJ010000019.1:0-31288 GCA_964404485.1 uncultured Bacteroidales bacterium
AGTCGAACTGATCCCGAGCGTAGTCGAGGGATCTCCAGAGTTATATTCCACGCCGCTTGCGGCGGGGAGTTTCATTACCAAGCTATGCTCAGGAATCTTCGAAGCTTTGCTTCGGGATTTTAGGAACTAAATCAATTGAATATATATATATCATAAATACTACATAATATGGAAGAAGTAATAAATTTTGAAAATATAACCAGACATTTTCAGGTTGGTACCGAAGTTGTTCGTGCTCTTAGAACTATAACACTTTCTATTAAAAAAAATGAGTTTGTTGCTTTGATGGGACCATCAGGATCGGGTAAATCAACATTGATGAATCTTTTGGGATGTCTTGATACACCTACATCAGGAAAGTATTTCCTTAACGGGAATGATGTTAGTGAAATGAATGATAATGAATTAGCCGAAGTAAGAAATAAGGAAATTGGATTTATTTTTCAGACATTTAATCTTTTACCTCGTTCTACTGCATTAGAAAATGTTATGCTACCTTTGATATATGCCGGTTATGGTAAAAACGACAGAAAAGCACGTGCCGAAGAAGTGCTGGATAATGTACAACTTTCCGACAGAATTTTACACAAACCAAACGAACTTTCCGGTGGGCAGCGACAAAGAGTTGCTATTGCAAGAGCATTAGTTAACAAACCTTCAATAATTCTTGCAGATGAGCCAACAGGTAATCTTGATTCTAAAACCTCGATTGAAATTATGGGATTATTAGAAGAAATTCATAAACTTGGAAATACAATTATTGTAGTAACACATGAAGAAGATATTGCCCATCATGCCCATAGAATAATCCGTTTGATTGATGGTGAGATTGCCTCAGATGAGATTAATGAAAATGTTACTATAATTGCTGATTATAAGAACGGGAATCATGTGAAATAAATATAGCGCAAGTTTTTGATATTATCGGATAGAAAAAAAACTCTTATGTGTTTTATAATTTACCGTAAACCGGATTTTCTAATAAGCGTTTCTGCTTTGTGCGATCTTAAAATTTATGTAGAGGATTATTCCGGAAATTACCAAAAAATACATTAAGTACTTCAATAAATATTTCTGATGGTATTTATATTATTGTTGGCAGCAATAAAAAACGGACACTATCGTTTTGTAAATATATTAAACTTTTGCCTATGACTTTCTTCTACTCATTTTAAGTTTAATTTTAAAATATAACTATTATGAGAAAATTATTTGTTATCTGTATAACATTTTTTACAACATTAGTTTACGGACAAGAAACTATTAACGACAATTCATCAGATGGATTCAGTTATAAAAATTCAATTCAAATTGATTTATTAGGACATGGCTGTTTTTACTCAATTAATTATGAAAGATTATTGATTAATGGGGAGAAAATAAAAACATTAGGACAAGTAGGGGTTGCATACTATCCAGAGAGTACTGGAGTAATTCCATTATGGATACCAATATCGATTAATGAATTGATTTCATTTAATTCAAATCATATAGAAATTGGGCTTGGGCAAATATTAATAAATGACAGAATGCCTGATGGTGTTAATGATTATAAATTGTTTGGAAGTTTCAAAATTGGATATAGGTATCAAAAACCTGATAGTCGATATGTTTTTAAATTAGCTTTTTCTCCAATAATTGATTATTGGGATAAGTTTGATTCAAATTTACATGGAGCACAAATTGAATTTATACCATGGGGAGGATTGACGTTTGGATATAATTTTTAAATAATTTAATGCTGCCAACAGCCAATATAGGTAAGCGTGGGGTTAGTGGTTGTATTCAGAATCACGTCTCCGTTGCGGCGTTTTCCTAGGTGGATACGAACGCACTCCGAAAACCACACCTGCCCATATTGGCAAACTGTTATAGCCAATTCGCAATTAAGTTTCAAATATATATTATTATACCCAAAAGGGTCTTTCCGCTCTCTTTAAATAATTATTATACCCTAAAGGGTACGCTTTATTTAAAATATTGCATTTTATACCTTAAAGGGTATCATTCAAAAATAAATTAGTATATTTGTACCTGAAAAGGTATAATATGAAACAAACACCATTAAATAAATTTGTCCGATTGAAAAGAAAGTCTTTGAAAATGACTCAGAAAGAAATGTCTGAAAAATCTGGTGTTGGAATTAGATTTATAAGAGAACTAGAAAGAGGTAAAGAAACACTCAAAATGGATAAAGTAAATCAAGTGCTTGATTTATTTGGATTTGAATTAGGTCCAATAGAATCCACAAAAGTTAATAGAAGCAATGAAGAAAGCTAAAGTATATATGCACGAAAATTGGGCAGGTACACTTATTGAAGACGATGAAGGTTTTCATTACACTTATGAAGAAGAATATCTAAATAATGATAATGCCGAGCCAATCAGTCTGACTCTCCCACTAAAGTCATCTAAATATTCAAGTAAAATATTGTTCCCCTTTTTTGACGGACTAATACCAGAAGGCTGGCTACTAGATATTGTTGAAAAGAATTGGAAACTAGACATGAGAGATAGAATGAGTATCTTACTATTAACCTGCAGAGATTGTATTGGTGCGGTATCCATTCACTCATTAAAATCAAATGACGATGAGTAAGTGCTTATTTTGTTATCAAGAAATAACAGATAAAGAATTCGTAAATCATGAATTTCATAAATCATGTAGTAAGAAATTATTTGGAAAGAACATACCACCAATCATAGATTATTCGCAGAGTGAAATGCTAGAGCTAGCTGAAAAAGTTGTAAAAAGTCAAAGGACAGTGACAGGAGTTCAACCCAAACTTTCCCTAAGCAGTGCGAAAATGACTAGAAATTCAGTTGTCGAAAGGTTTACAATTGTAGGACTATGGAGTAAATATATATTGAAACCTCAGACGGAACTCTATGAACAACTTCCCGAGATTGAAGATTTAACAATGCATCTTGCAGAATTATCTAAAATAAAAACAGTAGAACACACTTTAATACGATTGAAATCAGGAGAACTAGCATATATAACTAAGAGAATTGATAGATTAAAGAATAAAAAATTACACATGGAAGATATGTGTCAATTAACAGAGAGACAAACTGAGCACAAATACAAAGGGTCTCATGAGCAAGTTGCGAAAACAATAAAAACTTTTTCAACTAATCCAGGTTTTGATATTGTCAATTTTTATGAACTAGTATTATTCTGTTTTTTAACAGGTAACAACGACATGCATCTTAAAAATTTCTCTTTGCTGAAAAGTGTGGGGCTAAATTATAACTTATGTCCAGCATATGATTTAGTAGCCTCTGAATTAGTAGTTGAAGGCGATGATGAAGAATTAGCGCTTCACCTTAATGGTAAAAAGAAAAAGATAAAGAGAAAAGATTTTTCAATTGCAATGAAAACGAGTGGAATGAACGATAAATCTATTGAAAACGTATTCAAAAAGTTTGAACAATTACAAGATAAATGGCATGCTTTTATTGATTTAAGTTTTCTATCCAAGGAATTTAAAAAAAGTTATCACAATATGATTATCGAAAAATTTAAACAATTGGATATTAACTAAAAATGACTATAATAATGTGTATAATCTAATCTTTAACTTTTGTAAACTATGTATCTTAACGAACATAAGAATAACCCATTAATCAAAAGTAAGATTATTAAAATACAATAAAACTCAAATGAAAATCTACACAAAAAAAGGAGACAAAGGAGAAACTTCTCTGATAGGCGGTAAAAGAATTCCGAAATATCACGATCGAATTGAAGCTTATGGAACTGTTGATGAACTAAATTCATATCTTGGGTTAATCAGAGATCAGGAGATTGATAAACTTACAAAAGGTGTTTTATTCAATATTCAAAATAAACTTTTTGTTATTCAATCATCACTTGCATTGGATCCATCTGTTGAAGATAAATTTAATCTTCCACAAATTAATCAAAAAGATATTGAATTTCTTGAAAATGAAATTGATAAAGCCAATGAAACTTTAGCTGAGTTAAAATCCTTTATTATTCCCGGAGGACACACTTTTGTTTCATATTGTCACATTGCAAGATGTGTTTGTAGAAGAGCTGAGCGTGTTAGCGTTAAGCTTGCAGCATCAAATAAAGTTGAAATACTAAATATCAAATACCTGAACAGATTATCTGATTATTTATTTATTCTTGCACGCAAATTGTCAAAAGATCTTAATATTAATGAGGATATTTGGAGAGCGGATGATGAATAAAATAGATTCGATTACAAGCAATATTTCTCAATTTCCTTTTTCGCAGCAAGCATCCCAAGTTCAAAGGCTCGATTAAAATCTTCACATGCCGATTCTTTCATTCCTATATTTACCTTTGCTAATCCTCTGATAGCATAAGAAAGAGCAAAATCAGGATTGCGTTTTATAGAAACATTCAGGTCATCAATTGCTTCTTTGTACTGCTTAATATTGTATTTGGCAAAACCTCTGTATGTATATGCTTTGGTTTTTGTGGGATCAAGTTTTATCGCTATGTTAAAATCATCAATAGCCTCTTTTATAAATAATTGATGATATTTGGCAAAACCTCTTTTAAAATATATAGAATAATGTTTTAAACCTAACTCAACAGCTTTGTCAAAATCTTTAATAGCTTGATTATAATTATCCAGTTCAAACTCAGCATTTGCTTTGTTTGCATAAGCTTGTGCAAAAGATGGATTCAGTTTTATAACTATTTCAAAGTTTTGAATTGCCCTAACAGGATTTCCTATTTTTCTATAAAGATTCCCACGGTTATTTATTGCAACTGAAAATTGCGGTTTTAACTCAATAGCTTTATTAATATCTTTAAAAGCTTGCTTATATTCTCCTAGTTCGGAATATGCTAATGCTCGGTTACTAAATGCATCAGCGTACTCAGGTTTTAATTCAATAGCATTATTAAAATCATTGATTGCTTGAGAAAATTTACCTAATTTTCCGTTTGCGTTTCCGCGATTGTTATATATTATTGAATTTTTTGGATCGAGTTGAATTGCCATATTAAAATCCAAAATCGCACCTGGGATATCTCCTGAATTAGATTTTGCATTTCCCCTGTCGTTCCATGCATGTGTTGCTTTTGGGTATTGTTCAATTACATTTGTCCACAGAGAGATGCTGCTTTTCCAAACTTTTGTTCTTGAAAAAGTTGAGCTTCCCAAAAACACAAAATATGCAAGAAATACTAAATATAGAAAAATTTTATAGATTAGTTTTTTTTCTGCAATTATTGAAAAAAAGTTTCCAATTATCAAAAATAATCCGATCGAGGGAAAATAAGAATATCGGTCTGCCATATAATAATTCCCGAAAGGGATATTGAAAAGTTTTAAAACAAAAAAGATATTTATGATAAAGAATAAAATACAGAAAGCTGTAATTTTAGAACGTTTGATTGTTTTAAAAAAAATAAAAATAATTAAAAATACAATCAATACATATAAATAATTAATAAAAGGAATACTTTGCTCTGCATCAACAGGATATGGATAAAAAGCAGAAAGATTAAGCGGAACAAGAAGCTTAAAAATATATTGAGAAAATGCCTGAGAAGAAAAAATTATTCTTTCGAAAAATGAATAAGTGTTTTCGCCAATTTCAGTCCAGAAAGATTGTTGAGCAAATTTGGCAATAATTCCGAAGAAAATAGAAATTAATAGGAGAGGAATTTTTTCAAGAAGAACTTGTTTGCTTAATAAATTCCTTTTATACAACCAATCTATTGCCAGTAAAGTTATTGGCAGAGTTACAGCCTGAGCTTTTGATAAAACCGAAAGAAGAAAAAACAACAAAACAGGAATTAAGGAAAGTAGTTTTTTCTTGTCGAGATATTTTAAGTAACTGATGAGAGCAGCAAGATAAAAAAGTGTATATAAAAGATTTTTTCTTTCCGAAATCCATGCTACAGACTCAACTCCCATTGTGTTGATACCAAATAATAAGGCAACAAATAAAGCAATATTTCTACGTTTCAATAATAAAAAAATAAACCAAAAAACCAAAAGTGTATTAATAAGATGTAGAATAATATTTGTTAAATGATATTGAAAAGCATCAGTACCGCCAATAAAATAATCGACCGAAAGAGAAATTAAAGTGAGGGGGTGATAATGACCGTCAAAATATGTATCGAAAGTTTTTAAAACAGAGTTAAAATTTAATTGTTTAATGTGATGATTTTCGAGAACATAACGATGGTCGTCATAATTTGTTAATGAATTATTTAGAACAGGGGAGTAGCAAAAAAATGTAATTACCAGAATAATAAGAAGTGGTAAAACAAATTTTAGCTTATTTTTGATATTTTCGCTCAATTTTTTAGTTTAATAATTTTATTTTTCTGAAAAAAATAATTAATTGTCAAACAAATATTTGTTATAAACCAATATTTTTCAATGGTTTCAGAGAGTTTTGACATTTCAAAAATAAGCTAAATATTTTACTTGACTTTAATTAAAAAAAAATTACTTTTGCAAAAACGTTAAATTTATAATTCCATTATGTATTGGACATTAGAATTAGCTTCAAAATTGGAAGATGCGCCATGGCCGGCATCAAAAATTGAATTGATTGATTTTTGTATTCGTTCAGGTGCTCCAACAGAAGTTTTAGAGAATTTAAGAGACATTGAGGATGAAGGCGAAACATATGATACTATTGAAGATATTTGGCCTGATTACCCTACGAAAGAAGACTTCTTTTTTCACGAAGATGAGTATTAACCATGAGTTGGTGGATTAATTGAAAAATATTAATTCACCAATTCTTTTGTATTTTCCCATTTGTATTTTTTATATTTGAAACGAAATAGTGTATTATTAATTACTCTGTTTTTATGTTTCATTAGTTAAAATACTAAAATTAACTTTGCTGTATTTTCTTATTTGAAAAAAATTTGGGTGATTATCCAGTTTGGTTTCTTTTGAATGTTCGATTATAAGCCAGCCATCTTTATTTAATAAGTTGTTATCGAAAACCAATTGAGGTATTTTTTCTATTCCGTCAAGGTCGTAGGGTGGATCAGCAAAGATAATATCATAAGTTTTATTCGTTTTTTTTAAAAAGTCGAAAACATTTCTTTTGGTAACTTTGATATTAGTAAAGCCCATTTGCAAAGCAGTAGATTTAATAAAGCTTGCACACTTAAAATTTAGATCAACAGCGGTTATTTCATTGGTATATCTCGAAGCAAATTCATAAGATATGTTTCCTGTTCCAGCAAATAAATCGAGAACAGATAAACCTTCAAGATCAAAATAATTAGCAAGAATATTAAACAAACTTTCTTTTGCAAGGTCGGTTGTAGGGCGAACAGGAAGATTTTTTGGCGGATTAATTCTCCTGCTTTTATGACTGCCGCTTATAATTCGCACAGGTTAATGTTTATCAGATTATAATAATAATGTGATGGAATATTGTCAAAAACATAGCTATATCGAAAAAGATCATTTGCTTCGATGAAATCAATATTTCTGATATATTTGAATATAATATCATACAATTTCGAACTTTTATCGATGGAACCGATTAAAAATAATTCAATTTCTTCTGGGTTTAAATTAAGTTGTTCAAAAACAAATAAAAGAAAATATGCAAAGTCTTCTTTAGTTCTGAATTGAAAAGAATTAAATAATTGAAGTTTTGTGCCTTCAATAATAATTATATCAAAAATATTTGAACGAAGATTTACAAAAACTGTGTTTTTAAGATTTTGATTTTTATATTTTATTAATAGAGATTCAATTAGTGAGCTTGAAAAATTTGAAATACTTGCCGAACCAAAATTTTCTTTTATGGTTTTGTTTATGCATTCCGGAATTGTATAAATATTATATGCTTCGAGATTTTGTAATTTATCGAAAAGAATAATTTCCCAACTTTCAACATTATGATTAAATTTTAAATAAGAATTTAGTTCAGACTTATCAAAAAGCGGGAAAGGTATTAATGTTGATTTTGGACTTTCGAAAATGATATTTACTTTTTTATATGATTTTTTTAAAAGTTTTTTGTCGTAAACAAGATCATTTATTTCGGTGGCTAACTGCCTGTAGTTTTCAAGT
Source organism: uncultured Bacteroidales bacterium (assembly GCA_964404485.1). GTDB lineage: Bacteria > Bacteroidota > Bacteroidia > Bacteroidales > JAIORY01 > JAIORY01. The sequence goes on from CAYOKJ010000019.1 coordinate 8,070, forward strand.
TCTTGAAAAGCATACGATTCAATTGCAATAAGTTTGTTGTTTTCGTTGTCGTAAATACAAAAAGAAAATCCATCCAGTGAAAACTGGATGGATAATTCGAAAAACTCAGAATATTTTTTATCAGCTTCTTTGCTTAAAGCTTTATCAATATTGCTTGTTATTGGGATTATATTTAACGACATATAAAATGTAGTTGTTAATATTCCCAGTTACCATCAATTGATGGCTCGGCCATAGACCCAACTTTAAGTCCGGGAAATTGTTCTAATTGTTTCATTTTAGTAACCATATTAAAAACCATCTGTTCATCCATCCCCTTCAAAATACTTGTAAAAAGAGCTGAACATTCAAAAACATGAACAGTTAAGTTACCTTTAATAATTGTTCCGGCTTCGAGCTTAAAATTCTCTCCGTCAGTAAATGGTATAACTGAAATATTATCCAGACTAAAATTATGACGATTTTTTGTTACTGAATCAGGAAATAAATAATCAGCCACAATATCCCATCTAAGGGTATCATTAATAGTTTTTGTAAATGTTGTATCTTCTGGATCAGGAATCATTTTTACAACAGGAATTTTCCCGTTTTTGAGAAAATCAATTAAAGTGTCGAATGTAGGAGCAAATTCGTTGCGTATTGATTTATAAATTAATTGAGATGCACGAATATCCTTTAGCTTTTGAATGACTTGTTTTTCTCGTTTGGTTTTTTCCTTTTTAAAATCAACAGGTGCTTTAATACTTTGAACAACAAGGTAACCCAAATAGATTATTACTAATGTTAGTACAATTTTAATTATAGTGCTTTTCATGGTAATTTGTTTTTCTTTTTAAAATTTCTAAAACAAAATAATTACTTTCTGTAAATAAAAGTATTTATTATCCCTTGCAAATTTAAAATATATTTTCATAAAAAAATCTAAAACTTAAAATAATTACGATAAAATTTTAAAAATGTAATATTACTGCTTTGGTTTTATTGAAGAATTTCTTTTATCGTAAAGAAATATTCAATAAGAATTTTTGTTATTTCAGTCTTAAGCTTATTACTTCTGAAAAATCAGGAATGTTCTCAAGAAATTCAAAATTTCTTTTTTGGTAATTAATTTTACAGCAAAAGTGAGATAATCCATTTGTAACTATTAAATAATCTACTTGCAAGCTAATATTATATCTTGCTATTTGATCAAACACATTCTGTGTAATTTTAATTATAGGAGCTTTGCATTCGACAATTATTTTTGGAATTCCTCTGTTTGTGAAAACTACAATATCTGGACGTTTTTTTGTTTGATTTAAAATGATTTCTTTTTCTACAGAAATTAAAGCTTTTGGTGTATTTTTTTCTAATATCAAAAACTGAATAAAATTCTGCCTAACCCATTCTTCTGGAGTAAGAGCAACATATTTTCTTCTGGTTTTATCAAAAATTTCGATTTTATCTTCTTTTGTTTTTCTGAAATTAAATTTGTAATCTGGAAGATTTAGTTTTTGCATTTGAAATAAATATTTTGTACAAAGTTAGTAATTGTTTATCTGTTAATAAAGTAAAACTATTCTGTGATGTTATTTACTTAATGTCATTAAGTTGCTATTTGCCTTTCTTGTATCATTAATTTTTATACATAATTCCTTCGGTGGTTTGTTTCATCATCATTCAATGACTATCAAATGACATAAATAAAAAATAATCAAGAGTTTAACAATTACTAAAATAAAATTCATAAGCTAAAAAACATCTATTTATCATGACTTCAAACTAACTTTTGTATATTTGCTTAAAATATTTTATAATGAAATGTCCATGCACGAAAGAATACTAAGAATGATGATAAATTTATGATAATTTCATTGGCAATAGATAGAAAAAGATAGCAAATAAAACCTATATTAACATTTCGCAAATAAGTAATTCAGTAATAATATTAAAAGATGAAAACAAAAAAAGAGATAACAGAAAACTGGCTTCCCAGATATACGGGAACAGATATGGATAATTTTGGGAAATACATTCTTTTAACCAATTTTCGCAGCTATTTAAGTTTGTTTTCAAAATGGAATAATGTTGAAATTAAAGGAATGGATAAACCAATGCCAAGTGCTACATCCGGTAATATTACTATGATTCAGTTTGGTATGGGTAGTGCAAATGCTGCAACAATTATGGATTTGCTTAGTGCAATAAAACCAAAAGCTTGTTTGTTTCTTGGAAAATGTGGCGGATTAAAGAAAAAGAATAAACTGGGCGATTTAATTTTACCTATTGCTGCAATTAGAGGAGAAGGAACTTCAAATGATTATCTTCCTGAAAAAGTACCTGCACTACCTGCATTTAATCTTCAAAAAGCTATTTCTACAACTATTCGTGATTATGAGATGGATTATTGGACCGGTACTGTCTACACAACCAACCGAAGAGTTTGGGAGCATGATAAAAAGTTTAAATCTTATCTCAGGAAAACAAGATGCATGGGAGTTGATCTTGAAACAGCAACACTTTTTGTTGTTGGTTTTGTAAATGAAATTCCAACAGGTGCTTTGCTTTTAGTTTCTGATCAACCTATGATTTCTGATGGAGTGAAGACTGAAAAAAGTGATATAAAAGTTAATTCTGACTTTGTTGAAAATCATCTTAAAATTGGAATTAGTTCACTGGAGCAACTTATTAATAAAAGAGAAACAGTAAAACATCTTTACTTCGATTATTAATATTCTTTTATAAGAGAAATATAAAAATGAAGTTTGACCAAATAGTATCCGATATAAACAACAAAATATTTCATCCTGTGTATTTTCTTCACGGTGAAGAAGTGTTTTATATTGATGAAATATCTTCACTTATTGAGAAAAATGTTTTAAGTGAAACAGAAAGGGAATTTAATCAAACAATTCTTTATGGGAGAGATGTTGATGTTTCTACAGTAGTTAGCAATGCTAAAAGATTTCCTATGATGGCAAATTATCAGGTTGTTATTATTAAGGAAGCACAGGATATTAAGGATTTGGTAGTAAAATCGGATTCTGGCAACAAATCTGGAGAATCTAATTTGATAAAATATCTGGAAAACCCATTAAAATCAACAGTTCTTGTTTTTTGTTATAAATATAAGAAACTTGATAAACGTACATCTCTTGCAAAAACTCTCAGCAAAAAAGGTGTCCTTTTTGAATCAAAAAAAATATATGAAAACAAGATCCCAACATGGGTCGAAAATGAAATAAAGAAAAAGGGATTTTCAATTACCCCCAAAGCAACTATTTTATTATCAGAATTTCTGGGAACTAATCTTGGGAAGATTTCCAATGAAATTAATAAACTTACAATCAATCTGCCTGCGAATACCAGGATTAATGAAACTCATATTGAAAATAATATTGGTATCAGTAAAGATTTTAATATCTTCGAATTACAAAATGCCCTTGCTACAAAAGATGCTGTGAAATCTGTAAATATTGTAAATTATTTTACCGCAAATTTAAAAGAAAATCCATTAGTGAAGGTAATTGCAATTTTATATCCTTTTTTTGCAAAGGTTTTACTGTATCATTATATAAAAGATCGCTCTCAGAGAAATGTTGCTTCAATATTGTCGATAAATCCTTTTTTTGTGAGGGATTATGCTACTGCTGCAAGAAATTTTAACTTACTGAAATTGAATAAAGTTATTTCAATATTTCGAGAATATGATTTGAAAGCAAAAGGAGTAGGAAGTACAATTGCTAATGATGGTGAATTGATGAAAGAATTAATATATAAAATTTTACATTGATTTTGTTTGTGGTAATTGATGAAAATAATCACAAAATGTTTTAATCGTTTAAATATTGATATACTGTTGTAAATAACTCTCTTTTATTAATTGGTTTTGTTATAAATTCATCACATCCTGATTCGAACGCTTTTTCTTGTTCGGATTTTGACGAATAAGCTGAAACTACAACTATCGGTAATTCGGGAAATAAAAATTTAATTTTCTTTGTTGCTTCAAAACCATTCATAACTGGCATTTTCAAATCCATAATAACCAAATCAACTTTGGAGTCTTTTGCACAAATATCAAGAGCTTCCTGCCCGTTTTCAGCTTTTAAAATATTTACTTTTGTTAAAACAAGCATTGTTTTAATTAAATAATAATTTGACTTTTCATCTTCAGTTATTAAAATTGTTTTGTCTGAAAAATCGATATTTTCAGGTAATTTTAAAGAAGAATTTTCTTTATGTTTATTTGGGATATTGAAATAAAAAGTTGAGCCAATATTTAAGGATGATTCAAACCATATTTCTCCGTCAAGTAATTCAACCATGCGTTTTACTAATGCAAGTCCTAATCCAATTCCACCAAATTCGCGTGTGAGTGAGTCGTCAGCCTGGCGGAATTTTTCAAAAATTATTTTTTGTTTTTCTTTAGAAATCCCTATTCCTGTATCCTTTACAAAAAATAAAATTTCATTTTTAAAAATATTATAACCATATTCAATCAATCCTTCTTTAGTAAATTTTATTGCATTACTTAATAATTTTATTAGTATCTGTTTTATCTTAGATGAATTAGAATAAATAGTAGTATCCTGATCGCTAATTGTTGGAATAAATTTTATATCAAGATGTTGCTTTTGTTCACTGTTTTGGAATTTTTCGATTACCAATGGAAGTTCGTTAAATAATTCATTGAGTTTAAATTCTTTTTTACGAAATTTGATTCTTTCTCCTTCCATTACAGTTAGATCAAGCATATCTTGAATAATATTGAGAAGCATGTTACCACTTTCGTTTATTGATTCAGAGTATTCATATACTTCTTCATTTGACAAATTGGACATTAATAAATTTGAAAACCCGATAATTGCATTTAAAGGGGTACGTAGTTCATGCGATAATGTGCGAAAAAATGCTAATTTAATTCGATCAGATTCCTCTGCGATTTCTTTTGCAATTCGAAGTTGGTTTTCAGTAAATTTCAATTCTGTTATATCAACAAAACTTTCAATAAGATATTTTCGTCCTTGTAAAATAATGGAAGTAACAGATTTAATAATAGGGATTTGAATTCCATCACAAGTTAACAATGTTTTTTCAGAATTGTCAATATTTTGATTAAGATCAGAAATTGGACACCTGCCTTTTTCTTCAGGACAAAAATATGTATGACAAATATGACCAATGATGTCTTTTGGATCAGCCTTAATAATTTTTGCTGCATGACTGTTAATATCAACAATTTTGTGTGTTTCTTCATCAATTAATACAAATCCTGTTGGCAGTGAATCGAAAATCGCTTTTATATAATTTTCACTTTCAATTAATTCAAGATCGCTTTTCTTTTTCTTTTCTAAATTTTCAATATTTTGTAACGCAGTTTCGATATCACTTGTAAGAGCTTTGAGCAATGAATGTTCCTCTTTATAATTTGAAAATTCAGCAGGTATTGATATTGCTAGAACTCCCCGACAATTATCATTGATTTTAAAACTAATTACTAATTCTCTTAAACCTGGATTTTTACCCAGCATAGGGCAATTACCACATTCGGAAGAAACATCTTTAATTGCAATTACATTTTCTTCGTTCAACGATCTTTTTGAGCATTCGTTAATTTCCCCATTCCTTAAATTCTTGATCATTTCCTGATAACCAACAGCTTTGCCTGAATGATAATCCTTAATAAATTTCATTGAATTATCAAAAAGCAATATCCAAGTACCGGTATAATCCATGGTTTTTGTAAGTATATCACAAATTCCTTGTAGTAAAATATCTATGTTATTTTCTTTGGAAAGGAAAATATTTACATCTCTCATTGCATGAAATACCAAATTTAAATGTTTGTTTCTTTTTTCGGCAATAACTCGTTTTGTAATATCAAGGAAGGATGCAATACTTTTAGAAGTGCCGGGTATTAAGCTCATTGACAAAAAAACAACCTTTGGGTCTTTATTAGCATTAAGAGCTCGAAATTCGAAATTACTTGTTGATTTTAAATCTCTCCTTAGGTTTTGTATATATTTTGTTTTTATTTTTATAAGGTCTTCTTTTACAATAAATTCAGTCCATGATTTTTTCCCTTCAATTTCTTTTTTTGAAAGACCGGTAAATTTCAGAAATTCGTTATTTACTAATGACAATATATTATTTTTTTCAATAATACACATTGCAGAACTGGAATTATTGAATAATGCCTTGTATAAATTGCTACTTATATTAGTACTTGTTTCGTAGTTTTCATTCATTTGAGTAAAATTGTTTTTAAAACTGCAAAATGGAATTTACTGCTTATTCATTAATTCGTGCATTATTTGTTTCATTTAATGAATTTACGGAAAAAAAATAAAAAATTTTTAGATTAAAGTCAAAAATACTTTAAAAAACTAAAGGTAAATAACAAATTTATAAAAAAGAATAATAAATTTTAGCTTGTTAATATGGTTCAATTATTTTTTGCGGTAAATATTAAAAAATCGCTGATTTAGTTTCCTGATACAGAGGCTTGTTCTAATTCATTGTAAATGATTAATAAAAAATTCATATAATTGCATGCTAAAAAATAATTATAAAATGGAACCAAAAAGAATTTTTGACCTTTTGTCGAGGTATAAAAGTAAGTTTAAGCCAAAAGATGATGTATTAGCAGCAAAGGAAAACGGTAGTTGGAAAAAGTTTACTATTGATGAATATATCGAAAATGTTAATAATGTTAGTTATGCTCTGTTGAAATTGGGAATAAAAAAGGGCGATACAGTTGCGAGTGTTTCAAATAATCGACCGGAATGGAACTTTATTGATATGGGAATACAGCAAATTGGCGCTATTCATACACCAATTTATCCAACAATAAGCGAATCAGATTATAAATATATTTTGAATCATGCTGAAGTCAGACTCGTATTTATTTCAAGTGCTGAGTTGTTGGCAAAAATCAAACATATATTTGCTGATGTCTCAACATTGACAGATATTTATACTTTTAACAAAATTGAAGGAGAAAAACATTTCAATGAATTAATTGAATTAGGAAAAAATAATCCTGAAAAAGAAACACTTGAAAAGATAAAAGATAGTGTAAAACCGGATGATGTTGCAACTTTAATTTATACTTCAGGTACAACCGGAAATCCAAAAGGGGTAATGCTTTCGCATAATAATTTATTAAGTAATTCTATAGCCGTTTCGTATATTCCTGCTTTTGGAGAAGAAGGAAAAGGTTTAAGTTTTTTACCTCTGTGCCATGTTTACGAACGCATGATAAATTATCTTTATCATTATCTCGGGATATCAATATATTATGCTCAGAATATGGCAACAATATCAGATAATGCCAAAGAAATCAAACCAGATATGATGACTGCTGTACCTCGTTTTCTGGAGAAAGTTTATGATAAAATTCTTAATAAAGGTAGAAAACTTAAGGGTGTTAAAAAGGGGATATTTTTCTGGGCAGTTAATCTGGCAGAAAATTATGAGTTAAATGGTGAAAATGGATGGTGGTACGAATTTAAACTTAAAATTGCAGATAAACTTGTTTTAAGCAAATGGCGTGAGGCTTTGGGTGGAAATTTTAAAATTATTGTTTCAGGTGGAGCAGCAATACAACCTAGACTTGCGAGAGTTTTTTGGTCAGCGAAACTTCCTGTTTATGAAGGATATGGTCTTACAGAAACATCTCCTGTTATTGCAGTAACAAGTACTGATAGTAATGGTATTAAATTTGGAACTGTTGGTCCTCCTCTTCGGGGAGTTGAAGTTAAAATTTCTAATGATGGAGAAGTGCTTTGCAAAAGCCAGGGAGTTATGCTAGGATATTATAAAGACAAGAAATTAACAGATGAAGTAATTGATAAAGATGGTTGGTTTCATACCGGTGATGTTGGAGTTTTTGAAAAAGAAGGTCAATTAAGATTAACAGGTAGGAAAAAGGAAATTTTTAAATCCTCATTGGGAAAATATATTGCTCCTCAGATTATAGAAAATATACTAAAAGAATCTCCATTTATTGATAATTCAATGGTTGTTGGTGAAAATCAAAAATTTGCTGCTGCATTGATTGTTCCTAATTTTGAACATCTAAAATCTTGGTGTAATATTAAAAAGATAGATTATCCAGGCAATGAAGAAATAATTAAGGAGTATGTGATAAGGAAAAGATACCAAAGAGAAATTGAAAAGTGCAATAAAGAACTTGGCTCTCCTGAACAAATTAGAAAATTTAGATTTGTTGATACTGAATGGTCTGTTGAAACCGGGGACTTATCTGCTACCTTAAAACTAAAGAGAAATGTTGTACAAAAAAAATATCAGCATCTTATTGACGAAATTTTTAAGATTTGATTTAAAGTTTTAACCAAAACCAATTACTATGAAAATAGAAGTAACAAGGATTTTTGATATTCTACCACATTATAAAGAAAACTACAAGCATAAAGAAGATGTAATTGTTGGTAAAGAAGATGGTGTTTGGGTAAAACACGATATAGATGAATATATAGAAAAAGCCAAAAATATTAGTTATGGGTTAATAAAGCTTGGAGTAAAACCCGGAGATAAAATTGCTACTATTTCGAATAATCGTCCAGAGTGGAATTTCCTTGATATGGGGGTTTCTCAAATTGGTGCTATTCATACACCAATTTATCCAACAATTAGTGAAGATGATTATAGATTTATTCTAAAACATGCAGAGGTTAAATATGTGTTTGTAGCTGGGAAAGAATTATTATCCAAAATTGAGCACATTTTGCCTGATATACCATCAATAAAGGGTATATATACTTTTAAAAATATTGCTACCGAAAAACATCTCAACGATTTGATCGAGCTTGGTGAAAAAAATCCAGTACCTGAAAAACTCAAAAAGTTGAAAGCTGAAATCAAAGAGGAAGATATTGCAACTTTGATTTATACTTCTGGAACAACAGGAAATCCAAAAGGTGTAATGCTCTCTCATAATAATATTTTAACTAATGCAAAAGCTGTTGCACATATTCCTCCGGTTGGAGAAGAAGGCAGAGCGCTTAGCTATCTTCCACTTTGTCACGTTTACGAACGTATGCTTAATTATTGTTTCCAGTATCTTGGTATTTCAATTTATTATGCAGAAAACATGGGCAAGATTGCTGATAATATCAGAGAAACAAAACCTCATATTTTATCTACAGTACCTCGATTACTCGAAAAAGTTTATGATAGAATAGTTGATAAAGGTCGTAAACTCACAGGGCTCAAAAGACAATTATTTTTCTGGTCTCTTAATTTAGGATTAAGATATGAATTGAATGGAGCTAATGGTTGGCTTTATGGATTAAAATTAGGCATTGCCAGAAAATTGGTTTTTAGCAAATGGCAAGCTGGTCTGGGTGGAAATATGAAAGTAATTGTTTCGGGTGGTGCTGCACTTCAGGAACGTTTAGGAAGAGTTTTTACTGCTGCCGGTATTCCGTGTCTCGAAGGTTATGGCTTAACAGAAACCTCACCTGTAATTACTGTTAATGATTTTAATGAAAATGGTTGGAAATTTGGTACTGTTGGTCCTCCTATAAAGGATGTAGAAATAAAAATTGCCGAAGATGGTGAAATTCTTTCAAGAGGTCCAAACACTATGTTGGGATATTTTAAAGCACCTGAATTAACAAAAGAAGTTATTGATATAGATGGATGGTTTCATACCGGTGATGTGGGAGTTATTGAAAAAATGGGTCAACTTAGAATTACAGGTAGAAAGAAAGAGATTTTTAAGACTTCGCTTGGGAAATATATTAGTCCGCAGTTGCTAGAAAACAAGTTTAAGGAATCACCTTTTATTGATAATATTGTTGTTCTTGGCGAAAATCAAAAATTTGCTGCTGCCTTAGTAGTACCAGATTTTGAACACCTTAGAGCATGGTGTAAAGTAAAAAATATTAAGTATTCTACTGATGCAGAAATGCTACATGAGAAAATTATTAAACAGCGTTTCCAAAGAGAAATTACTACACAAAATAAATATTTCGGAAACACAGAAAAGATAATGAGATTTGAAATGTTAGATCATCTTTGGGCTATTGAAACTGGTGAGTTAACAGCAAATCTTAAACTCAAACGAGGATTTATCACTAAAAAATACAATGAAAGAGTTGACAAGCTTTTTAGATAATGTCAGAAATAACTAGAATATTCGATCTTCTAGATCAATATAAAAGAAAATATGCTTCGAAAAAAAATGCTTTTGGTTTTAAATCGCATAATGTTTGGAATACATATTCTTCTTCTGATTACATTAATTATGCCAATGAAATTAGCCTTGGATTATTAAAGCTTGGTGTTAAAAAAGGTGATAGAGTTGCTACTATCATGATAAATTGCCCCGAATGGAATTTTATTGATATGGGGCTGATGCAGATTGGTGCAATACAAGTGCCAATATATCCTACTATTAGCGTATCAAATTTTAAATATATTTTCAATGATGTTAAGTTGGAATATATTTTTGTTTCGAATAACGAAATTTATCAAAAGATAAAACCGATAATTTCTGAAATATTTTCGATAAAAGAAATTTATTCAATTGAAAAATTAGTTGGTGTTAAAAATTGGAATGAGGTATTAATTCTTGGAAAAGAAAGTAATATAAAAGATTTAAAAGTTATTAAATCCTCGATTTTACCTGAGGAAATTGCAACAATTATTTATACTTCCGGTACTACAGGTACCCCCAAAGGAGTAATGTTAACTCATTCAAACCTCATCAGTAATATAATGGCGTGTACAATAATTTCGCCTTTTAAAGCTTCTTATCTTGCATTTAGTTTTCTTCCTCTTTGTCATATTTATGAGCGAATGTTGAATTATGTATATCAATATTTTGGTATGGCAATTTATTATTCTGATAATTTTGATAATATCGGTAAAAACATCAAAGAGATAAAACCACATACTTTTTGTGCAGTACCAAGAGTATTGGAAAAAGTTTGTGATAAAATAGAAAGAGAAAGTGATAAGCTTTCAGGAATTAAAAGAAAAGTATTTCTTTGGGCCGTTTCTTTGAGTAATGATTTTTCGGTGAATAAAAGAAATGGTTTTGTTTATAATTGCAAACGTGGATTTGCTGATTTTCTTGTTTTTCGAAAATGGCGAAAGGCTCTGGGAGGCAATCTAATAATGATAGTTTCGGGTGGAGCACCTTTACAACAAAGAATTTCTAAACTTTTATGGACAGCTCGTATACCAGTAATGACTGGTTATGGATTAACAGAAACATCTCCGGTAATAGCGGTTTCGAATTTTGATAAACACGGGATGAAATTTGGAACAGTCGGACCTTTAATAAAAGATGTTAAAGTGAAAATTGCAGAAGATGGAGAGATTCTTGTAAAAAGTCCCGGATTAATGAAAGGATATTATAATCTTCCCGAAAAAACAAATGAAGTTATTGATAAAGATGGTTGGTTTCATACCGGGGATATTGGTTGTATGGAAGATGGAAAATACCTGAGAATCACCGATAGGAAAAAGGAAATGTTCAAAACATCAGGAGGTAAATATGTTGCCCCTCAAGTAATTGAGAATATTGCAAAAGAATCCCCCTTTATTAAAAAAATTATGGTGATTGGAGAAAAAAGAAGATTTACGTCTGCTTTAATACTTCCTAACTTTGAACATATTGAATTATGGTGTAAAATAAAAAACATTGATTTTACAACAAATGCATCTATAATTAAGAATAAATTGATAATTGATAAAATTGATAAAGAAATAGAAAAAATAAATTCTAAACTTAATAAAGTTGAGCAAATAAAGAAATTCTTATTAATTGCAGATAATTGGACAGTAGAAAAAGGGGAATTATCTCCAACCCTAAAATTATGCAGGGATTTTATACAAGGAAAATATAAAGAATCTATTAATGGTATTTATAGGTATAAAAATTAATCTAGAATTTATTTAAATTTTGTATCGAAGATATAGTTATTCTATTTACTTATCCTTTACAAAACATAAAGAATAATGGCAAAAAAATGACAGATAGTTCCGCCTAAAACAAACAAATGCCAAATGCTGTGGCCAAAAGGTAATTTACGCCATAAGAAAAATATTACTCCAATGGAATAAGTAAAACATCCGGCCATCAATAACCAAAATCCCGGAGTTGGTAAACTAGCATAAAGAGGTTTGATAGCAATTAGCAAAACCCATCCTATCGCAACGTAAAGTAAAGTAGATAAGGTTCGGTATTTGCCAATGAAAAAGATTTTAAGAATTATTCCTGCTATTGCTGCTGCCCAAACTACTCCAAAAATGCTCCAGCCCCAGGGCCCTCGTATCGAAACTAATGTAAAGGGAGTATAAGTTGCAGCAATTAATAAATATACCGCTGAATGGTCAATAATATTTAAAATGCTTTTGATTTTAACATTTCTGAAACTATGAAATAATGTAGAAGAGGTATAAACCATTATCATGCCTGCACCAAAAATACTAAAGCTAACAATATGCCAAGCATCGCCCCTTAGACATGCAAATACAACCAATAATACCAATCCACTTATACTCAACAAAAGACCAATTCCATGTGTGATTGAATTTGCAATTTCTTCTCTCAGACTTTGATGTTGATAATTTGGTTGCATAATTTCTTATAATGTATTTTAAAAGTAAACTTCATTATTATTAACGATAATAATGTTTTTAGTATTGTTTTAAGTAAAATAATTAAGTAAATAATTATCTGTAAAATTAATCTATTATTCTATAATTTATTACAAATAAGAAATCAATATCATCAAATAATAATAATTAAAGTCATATTTTTTGCTTGCAAAAGAAGAAATAATTCACGTACTTTGAAAAAAATTCCAGAAATAATAAATAAATAATTTATTAAAACCCCCAAAATTATAAACCATGAAACTATTAAAATTTTTTCTAACAATTGTGATCGTATTTGTATTTACAAATGCTAATACACAACCTCAGATTCCAGCTGTACCAATTGATCAGGATGTGGTTATTGGACAATTAGATAACGGATTAAAGTATTATATCCGAAAAAATGTTCGACCAGAAGAACGTGCCGATTTCTATATCGTCCATAATGTTGGAGCTATTCTCGAAAATGATGATCAGGATGGTCTTGCACACTTTTGCGAACATATGGCATTTAATGGCACAAAAAACTTTCCTAAAAAAGGAGTTCTAAACTTCCTTGAAAGAATTGGAGTTAAGTTTGGTCATAATGTAAATGCATTTACCGGAACTGATGTTACATGTTATAATTTAAATGATGTTCCAACTACCAACGAAACCTGGATAGATTCTGCATTATTAGTTTTGCATGATTGGTCGCATTATGCTTCTTTCGAAGATGAAGAAATTGATGCTGAGAGAGGTGTTATTCATGAAGAATGGAGATCAAGAAGAAATGCAAATTTCAGAATTATGAAGAAAACTTCTGGTGTTACATATAATAATTCAAAATATTCAAAAAGAGATGTTATCGGTCAATTGGATGTAATTGATAATTGTTCGTACAATACAATGCGCAATTTTTATAAAGAATGGTACAGAACCGATCTTCAAGCGATAATAATTGTAGGAGATATTGATGTTGAAAAAATGGAACAAAAAGTTAAAGAACTTTTTTCAAAGATTCCTAAAAAAGAAAATCCAAAAGAACGATACGAAATTGAAATTCCGAATAACGTTGAACCTCTTATTGACATAGTTACTGATCCGGAAGCAAATAGCATTACAATTCAAATGTTTTATAAACATGATGCTGTAAAACCTGAACAAAAAGATCAATCCTATCTTATTTTTTCTTTAATGAAAGATTTTTGTATAACAATGTTGAATAACAGATTTTCGGAACTTGTACAAAAACCAAATCCACCATTTGTAGTTGGACAAGGATATTATGGATCTCTTTCCAGAACAAAAGATATGTTTGGACTCTTTTCTATAGCAACGCCTGAAAAAGAAAAACTTGCATTTAAAACATTACTACTTGAAGCAGAAAAAGTTAAAAGATATGGATTTACTGTTTCTGAACTCGAAAGAGTTAAGAAAGGATTTTTAAGTAATCTTGAAACAAGATTTAAAGATAAAGACAACAGAAAAAACAATTCATTTGTTTGGAAATATTTTAATCATTTCCTTACCGGAGAACCAATTCCAAGTCTTGATTTTTATTACACACTCTCAAAGCAAATAGTTCCTCTTTTGGGTGTTGAGCAAATTAATATGCTGGCAAAATCATTTTTTACAGATGAAAATATTGTTGTAACAGTATCAGGTCCTGAGAAAGATAAAGAATCTCTTCCAACAAAAGAAGAAATTCTCCAGGAAATTGAGAATATTAAAACAGCAGAAGTTGAGGCTTATAAAGATGAAATGTCTGACAAGCCGTTAATTGAAAATATTCCTGTAGCCGGAAGTATAATAATGGAAACAAAAAATGAACAATTTGATGCAACGGAGTGGACATTAAGTAATGGTGTAAAAGTTGTTTTTAAAACAACAGATTTTAAAGATGATGAAATTATTATGTCTGCATTTAGTTTTGGTGGAATATCATTATACAATATTGAAGACATACCTTCTGCCGGATTTGCTTCTTCTATGATTGGACAGTATGGACTTGGTGATTTTTCTTCAATTGATTTGAAAAAAATTCTTACCGGAAAAGTTGTAAGAGTTAATCCATACATAGGTGGTGTTGATGAAGGTATTACAAGTAGTTCTTCTGTAAATGATTTGGAAACTATGTTCCAACTCACAAATTTATATTTTACTAAGCCTCGTTTCGATAATGATGCTCATAATGCATTTATGGAACGTATAACAGCTTATTTTCAAAATATGAACATGGATCCACGAACTGTTTTCAACGATTCTGTTTCGGTAATAAATGCTGACCATAATCCAAGAGTTATGCCGGTAAATCTTGATTATTTGAAAAAAGTAGATTTTGAGATAATTAAGAAAGTTTTCAAAGAACGTTTTGCTGATGCTAATAATTTTACTTTTGTATTTGTTGGAAGTATTGATGAAAAAACTTTCAAACCTTTAGTTGAGACGTATTTAGCTTCATTGCCAGTTGTTAAAAAGGATGAAACTTTTATTGATAATGGAGTAAGAGCCCCAAAAAATACTGTTGAGAGAATTATTACTAAAAAACTTGAAGTTCCTAAATCAACAGTTTCAATTAATTATAGTGGTAAATTTGATTATGATAATTATTTTGAAAGAATTAATGCAAGTATTATTTCTCATGTTTTAGAATTACGTTTTACTGAAGTTATTCGAGAAAAAGAAGGTGGAACTTATGGGGTAGGTGTTAGACTATCAACATCAAAACATCCTTGGGAAAATTATAGCCTTAGAATAAAATTTGATTGTGATAATGAAAAAGCGGACAGACTTAAAACTTTAGTTTACGAAGAAATAGAAAAGATCGTTGAAGAAGGTCCTTCTCAAACTAATCTTGATAAAGCAAAAAAATATTTTGTAAAGAAAAGAGAAGAAGGATTAAAAGAAAACAATTTCTGGCTTTCAAAAATTAAAAATGCTTTTTATTACGGAAGTGAGAATGTTAAACTTGATGATTATGCTGAAATCATTGAAAAAGTAAGCATTAAATCTGTTAAGAAAACTGCTAAGAAATATATTGATTTGGATAAATATGTTGAGGTATTATTGATGCCGGAAAAGTAGGTTTCCAGAAAACCGGAAAATATCCGGAATAAAAAAAGGAGAGATTTGATAATTCAAATCTCTCCTTTTTTAAAATTACATCTTTTTTGTTTTTGTTGTTGTAAACAACATTTTATGAAGCACTTCAAGCTTCTCCTATTTCTATTCCGTTTTTTTGTATTTCTTCTAAAAATCCACTGTCATCATTATCTTTTTCAATAAGAACTGGTTCTATTCTATCATCAATTTGACGTCTTAATTTCCATAATAATGGTGTTGTTGAAAAATAATCTCCTTTTATTTTTTTTACAATAATTGCAACATCAATATCACTATCTTCTCTATTTGTCTCCCTTGCATAAGAACCAAATAAATATACTTTTTCAATGTCAAAATGGTCTTTGAGTAAAAATCTGTATTGACGTATTTTATTTATAACTTCACTTTTATCCATTCTTGCAATTTTTTAGTGTTAAAGATAATTTCCTGACATTTTTCTTTACTCAAACTTTTTAGTAATCTTTCTTTATATGATGGATATCTTGCCTCAATATTTAATGGTTCTATTTGGTCAATAAAATCTTTTTGGTCTTCACTAAACTCTGAATAAAAACCACCTTTTATTTGCAAGATAAGATAAACTATGTGAAAATGGAGCGATTTCATTTTTCAAATGTGTAAAATATGCTTTGAAAATTTTTTCAATAGTTTGATGACACATGAAACCAACATATAGATAACGTTTGCTTTTTTGCATTGCAATAGCAGTTTCTATATCATAGTCAGACAAATCAAGCCAATATTTTACTTTATCAGTCATTGTATTCCTAGTTATAATAATAGATTCAAAGATACGAAAATAAAATAAATGAAAGAATAGATTAATAAATCCGGTTTATTTATCATTAATACAACTAATATCAATCCAAACTCTTGCATTAACAAATGCCTCAATCCACGGAGTGATCTCATCATTTTTTCTGTCTGTTGGATAGTGAGCCCATTGCCATGGGAAAATTGATCTTTCAATGTGAGGCATCATTGCAAGATGTCTTCCGTTTTCCGAATACATTGCAGCTATTGCATGATTCGATCCGTTTGGATTTCCCGGATATTCGGAATAGGAGTATTTTGCAGCAATTTCGTATTTATCTTCTTTGTAAGGTAAACTGAATTTTCCTTCGCCATGTGCTACCCAAATTCCAAGTCGGCTGCCTGATAATGAACTTAACATTATTGAATTATTTTCAGGAATATCCACATTAATAAATCCCGATTCAAATTTATGAGATTCGTTGTGAAGCATTTTTGGTTTTTCATTATGATCGGGATAAACAAGACCAAGTTCCATCATTAACTGACAGCCATTACAAATTCCGAGACTCATTGTGTTGTTTCTTGCGTAGAAATTATCCAGTGCAGTTTTTGCTTTTTCGTTATAAAGAAAAGCTCCTGCCCATCCTTTTGAAGAACCAAGAACATCTGAATTTGAAAATCCTCCGACAAAGACGATTAAGTTTACATCTTCAAGGTTTTCTCTTCCCGAAATAAGGTCGGTCATGTGAACGTCTTTAACATCAAACCCGGCACGATACATTGAATAAGCCATCTCACGATCGCCATTAACACCTTTTTCGCGGATTATTGCAGCCTTTATTCCTGTTTCTTCGCGGCGTTTTAAATCAATACCGTATTGTTTTGCCAAACCCGAAAAATTAGGATTGAAATTAAATTTTATTTCCTGTTTTTTATAGTTTTTAAATCTCTCCAAAGCCAGTTTTTCGCCACATTGTTTTTTGTCTAATAAATAAGAAGTGCTGAACCAAATATCACGATGTTTATCAATATCAAAATTAAATTCTTTATCTAATTGTTTTATTTTTAATGTTCTTTTTGAAGTAGGTTTCCCGATAAGGTGATAATCAATATTTAGATTTTTGAAAGTTTCTGAAACAAAATCCATATCATCAACCTGAATAATAATACCTGGGTTTTCACTAAAAAGAAGTTTGATTAAATCTTTTTCCTGAATACCGCTAAGGTCAATTTCCAAACCAATTTTATTTGAAGTGAAAGTCATTTCCAAAAGTGCGGTTATCATTCCACCTGCAGAAATGTCGTGTCCTGCAATAATTTTGTTTTCGAGAATAAGTTTTTGGATTGCATTAAAAACCTCAATAAAATATTTTGTGTTTTTAACAGTAGGAGTGTTGTTTCCAAGTTTGTTAACAGACTGAGCAAAACTACTTCCGCCAAGGCAATATTTATCTTTTGAAAGATCGATGTAAATCAATTGTGAGTTTTCATCATCGGAAAGTACCGGACTAACAACTTTTTTAACATCACTAACTTCGCCACCCGCAGAAATAATAACTGTTCCCGGTGAATAAACAATATTGTCATTACTGTATTTTTGTGTCATCGACAAAGAATCTTTTCCTGTCGGAATGTTAATTCCAAGCTCGCAGGCAAAATCACTAACAGCTTCAACAGCTTTGTAAAGGCGTGCATTTTCTCCTTTATTTTTTGCAGGCCACATCCAGTTTGCGCTTAACGAAATCCCGCTTAAACCATCTTCAATTGGTGCCCACACAATATTTGTAAGAGCCTCGGCAATTGAAAGAACCGAGCCTTTGGCAGGATCAACAAGTGCCGCAATTGGTGCATGACCAATAGAAGTTGCAATTCCTCTTTGCCCCTGATAATCCAGAGCCATCACTCCAACATTATTTACAGGAAGCTGAACTGTTCCTGCACATTGTTGTTTGGCAACTTTTCCTGTTACTGATCTGTCAACTTTATTTGTGAGCCAGTCTTTGCAAGCAACTGCTTCGAGTTGTAGAACATTTTCCAGATATTCGTGCAATTTATTTTCATCATAAGTAATTGCGTCGAAATCATTTTCTATTGTTTTGTCAGTTAGAATTGTTTTTGGAGGTTTTCCGAAAAAATATTCGAGCTTCAGGTCAATCGGACAATTATTATCTTTATTGATGAATTTAAAATTCATGTCGTCGGTAATTTTTCCAACAGAATAAATCGGTGCTCTTTCCCGTTCCGATATTCTGTTTAGCAGACTAAAATCCTCTTTTTTGATAATAATCCCCATTCTTTCCTGAGATTCATTTCCAATAATTTCCTTGTCGGAAAGGGTAGGATCACCAATAGGTAATTTATTTATTTCAATTGTTCCGCCTGTTTCTTCCACCAGCTCTGAAAGGCTGTTTAAGTGTCCTCCTGCACCATGATCGTGAATCGAAACTATTGTATTCTTATCAGATTCTGACAATGCTCTGATTGTGTTTGCAACTCTTTTTTGCATTTCGGGGTTGGCACGCTGAACAGCATTTAACTCAATGTTATTGCCAAATTCTCCGGTCGCAACTGAAGAAACAGCACCGCCGCCCATTCCAATTCTGTAGTTGTCGCCTCCAAGAACAACAATCACATCACCCTCCTCAGGAATATCTTTGTGGCTGTCTTCTTTTTTCGCATAACCAATTCCACCGGCTAACATAATTACTTTGTCATAGCCGTATTTTTTCAAATTTTTGAAATGCTCGAAAGTTAGAAGACTTCCGCAGATTAATGGTTGTCCGAATTTGTTGCCAAAATCGCTGGCACCATTAGATGCTTTAATAAGAATTTCTTCTGGTGTTTGATATAACCATTTTCTGGCTTCGGTTTTTTGCTCCCATTTTCGATCATTTTTTGTTCTGGGATATGAGGTCATGTAAACCGCTGTTCCTGCTAAAGGCATACTTCCTTTTCCTCCTGCCATTCTGTCTCTGATTTCGCCTCCTGTTCCAGTCGAAGCTCCATTAAATGGCTCAACAGTTGTTGGGAAATTGTGAGTTTCCGCTTTTAGTGAAATAATTGTATTTATGTCTTTTATTGCAAAATAGTCGGCTTTATCCTGAGTGTTTGGAGCAAATTGCTCCACCTTTGGTCCAACTACAAAAGCTACATTATCTTTATAAGCTGAAACAATTTTGTTAGGATTTATTTTGGATGTTTTTTTGATGAGAGTGAAAAGCGAATCTTTTTTTTCTTCTCCATCAATAATAAAAGTTCCGTTAAAAATTTTATGCCGACAATGCTCAGAATTTACCTGAGCAAAACCATAAACCTCGCTATCGGTAAGTTTGCGATTTAGTTTTTTGCTTAAATCTTCCAAATATTTTACCTCATCGGCACTAAGCGCTAACCCTTCTTTAGAATTATAATCCTGAATATCATCAATAAACTTTATTGGTTCAGGTTTAATGTCGATTGTAAAAACTTCCTGATTTAGATTTTCGAAAGATGATTTAAGCATTGGATCGAAATCAGTATTTTTGTCTTCAACCTGAATAAATTCTTCAATTCTTGAGATTCCTTCTATTCCCATATTTTGAGTAATCTCAACAGCATTAGTACTCCAGGGAGTAATCATTTCTTTACGGGGTCCGATAAAAAATCCATTAAGGTTTTCCTCATTAATTATTTTAGCATCTCCAAAAAGCCACGAAAGTTTGTTCTTATCGGTTTGAGTGAGATCTTTTTTTGTCTCAACTACAAAAATAATGCTATTTGTGCCTTTATAAAAGATTATCATAAAGTAATGGGTTTAGTATCAAAATTTGCCACAAAGGTATAAAACCTTAATCAGATTATGAACACTTTTTTGGATATGAAAATTATTATTAGAATTCTGTTGGAAAGAGAATATATTTACAAATAGAAAAAATTAATTAATATTTTTAGCTGTTATTTTATGAATTTAAATTATCAATATTTTTATTTGAAATACCAAATTTTTCATCTTTATCTACATTGCCACAAGGTTCTGTGTGGATCAAAACTTCATAAACATTCTTAATATTTTTTCTTATATTTTTTTCTACTTCATGCCCAATTTTATGAGCTTCATTTAAATTTTTTGAACCATCAATTTCAATATCCAGCTCAATTATATAATTATTACTTAACTTACGTATTCTAACTTTATGTGGATTATGAGCATTTTTTACTTGCTCAACAGCTTTAAAAACATCTTTATAAATTGAAGTATTTTCTATTCCGTCCATCAATTCGATGTTGGTTTGCATAAAAATTTTAAATGCAACATACATAATCCAAATACTCACGACAAGTGCTGTGATAGTATCAAGAACAGGAAGTTTAAAAACAAAAGTAAATGTTAAACCAAGCAATACGGAAATAGAAATTATTACATCATTTTGCATGTTTTTCCCATTTGCAATTAGCATTTGACTTTTTGTTATTTTACCGATTTTGAATTGATATACGGCAAGTAATAATTTCCCGACTATGGAAATAAGAGTGACATAAATAGCAATTACGGATGGTATTTCACGAATTTCACCTTCGATTAAATTCATTACAGTTGAAATTGCAAGTTGTGCTCCGGCAAAAAATATTATAAATGAAAGTGCTTTTGTTGCTATGGTATCTGCTCTTTGATAGCCATAGGGATGTTTTATGTCTGGTGGTTTTGTAATAAAATATGCTGCGATAAGTGTTATTATTGAAGTCAGGATGTCGATTGCAGAATCTATACCATCAGCTACAACGGCTAAGCTTCCGGCAATTATTCCAACAGAAATTTTTGCAATAGACAAAATTGCATTTCCATAGATACCAACCCAAGATGCTGTTTTTATTTTACTTCCCCTTGTCTTCATTAGCTTTTTACTCCAATGTAATTCATTTCATTTTTTACTAATAACATTAAAATTTAAGAGTAATAAAAAGTAAAAATACAAAAAGCTGTTTAAACCTAAAGTCCAAACAGCTTTTAAAATTATAAATACATTTTTATTAAGAAGCTAAAAACCTTTCAGCTTCGATAGCAGCCATACATCCACTTCCTGCTGCGGTTATTGCTTGTCGGTAAACATGATCCTGAATATCACCACAAGCGTAAACTCCTTCAACACTTGTTTTGGTTGAGTCCGGTGCGGTTTTAATATATCCTGTATCAGCCATTTCAACTTGTCCTTTAAAAACTTGTGAGTTTGGAGAATGACCAATTGCAACAAAAAATCCTTCAATATCAATTTTTGTTTCTTTTTTTGTTTTTACATTTTCCAGAATTACACCAGTAACTTCTTTGCTAAAACCTGCTTCTTTTCCGGTTATTTCTTTTGGAATATGATCCCAAAAAATTTCGATATTTGGTGTGTCAAGAACTTTTTTCTGCATAGCTTTTGAAGCTCTTAACGCGTCTCGTCTATGAATTAAGTAAACTTTTTTGCATAATTTGGCAAGATAAGTAGCTTCCTCAGCCGCTGTATCTCCACCGCCAACAATTGCCACATCACGGCCTTTATAAAAGAAACCATCACAAGTTGCACATGCCGAAACACCATAACCTCTGTATGCATTTTCAGATTCCATACCCAGCCATCTGGCCGAAGCTCCGGTCGCAATAATTACACTTTCTGCAATAATTTCTTTTCCATCATCAGCTTTAACTTTAAAAGGACGTTCAGAAAAATCAACATCGGTAACAATACCGAATCTTACATCTGTTTCAAATCTTTGTGCTTGTTTTTTCAAATCTTCCATCATTGTTGTTCCTTCAATTCCTTTTGGGTATCCTGGAAAATTGTCAATCTCTGTTGTTGTGGTAAGCTGTCCTCCCGGTTGAAGCCCTTCATATAGAATTGGTTTTAAATCTGCTCTTGCAGCATAAATTGCAGCAGTGTATCCGGCAGGACCAGATCCTATAATCAGGCATTTTGTTTTTTCTGAATTATTACTCATAATATGTATGTTTTATTTTTTGATTTAATTCTTTTCTCATGCTCTAAAATTATGCCAATCTATTTTTAGATGATAAATAAGTGTTAATCAATATTATATTTAATAAAACATATATGACAACATGACTTAAAAAGTTTATTCTACCTTTAAGTGATTTAGTGTTTTATTTAAGAAAAAGAAAGTTGCTAATTTATTTAATCCCAATATAAACTATTGTTGCTGCTAATGCACCCCCAACAAAATAGTATAAACGCGAATTTCGCAATCGTCTTTTGTCATCTTCCAGAATAAGATTAAGTTTTCTTTGATCTTCAAGTTTAAAATCATTATTCAGTAATTTGAGTCTCCAGAATTCTGCTTCAGCTTGTTTAATTGCAATTGCACTATCTGAAAGAAAAACCCTTTCCTGAATTGTGGAAATTTGTTTTTCGAGTAAACTGACTTTTTGTGTTGCAATACTGTATTGAATATTCATTTTTAATATTTTATCAACTTTCTGTAAAGGCATATAAACCAGAGTATCACTTAAGGTGTTTGTGTATGTTTGCCCGGGATCAATATATCCTGTTCGGTTTTCATTATTTTGAGAAAACAATGAAATTGAGATAATTAATGTTAAGATTAATGATAATAAAGTTTTCATGTGTTTGGTTTTTTTAATATGTTTTTGACGAAAAAATGAAGCTCTTCACCGCAAGCGGCGGGGAATATAACCCCTGAGATCCCTCGACTATGCTCGGGATCAGTTCGACTAAATAATTTTGCTTCACAAAATTAAAGTCTCA
>CAYOKJ010000020.1:0-30272 GCA_964404485.1 uncultured Bacteroidales bacterium
TCTGATTTAGGAGAAGATTTAGGAGAAAAGGTAATGAAAACTATCATTCTTGATGAAGTAATTATTACCGCAGAATATGTTCCAATTAAATTTAAACAAGATACTGTTGAGTTTAATACTAAGGCTTTTGTAACTAAACCGGATGCCGTTGTTGAGGATCTGTTAAAGAAAATACCCGGTGTTGAAGTTGATGAATCAGGTAATTTAAAAGCTCTTGGAGAAGATGTTACAAAAGTACTAGTTGACGGAAAAGAGTTTTTTGGAAGTGATATTAAAGTCGCTACCAAAAATCTACCAGCCAAAGCTATTGAAAAAATTCAGGTTTTTGATAAAAAATCCGAAGAAGCTGAATTTATGGGTATTGACGATGGAGTTCGTGACAGAACGATTAATCTTCTTCTTAACGAAAAAAATAAAAAAGGATATTTTGGAAATCTTGAAGCAGGAGCAGGATATGATAATCTTTACAAAACATCAGGGAGGGTTTACAGATTTTCAAAAAAATCGCAGATTGCTTTATTAGGAATGTATAATAATATTAATGAATTTGGATATACAAAAGGTAGACATGGTGAATTCGGGCAAAAAATAAACGGACTGAATACTACCGGTGCAGGTGGAATGAATTTGTCTTTTAACGCAAGTGATTATAATCGCTACTTCATTAGTTACCTTGGCAGATCTACAAATACAATACTTGAACAAAATACTTTAATCGAGAATTTTGTTCAAAGTGGTTCTTATTTTCAAAATAGTGAATATGATAAAGATGAGCAAAATACTCCTCATGGAATAAATTTTGGTGTTCGGCATAATTTTAATCCCCAAAATAATTTAACTGTAGATGGAAATATAAACATATCTGCAAATGATATCATAAGCAATATTTTAACTAATACAAGTAAAAATGATACTGCAATTAACATGCTTCTAAATGCAACAAATAATAGTTCAAAGCTTAGAAATGCAGATGCAAAAGTTGTTTATATCTTTAAATTCAATAATGATAAAACACAGATAAAAACAAATATCAAGTCAAACTATGATAACAATATTTCAGCGTTGAACTGGGCAAACACAAGTTCCTTTTTCAATCCAATAAATACAGAAACAATTTCTCAGTTTCAGGATGAGAGTACCGAAAAATTCAATATCTCTGCTAATCCAACGTTGGTACAACAAATTGGAAAATTCTGGTATCTCAGTGCAAATGTTAAAATAGGACAAGCTATTGAAAATTTTGACCGTGAGCAAGGCAATCAATTGGATAATACTGTTGTTGACTCTCTGAGCATAGATTTTAAAACCCTTAATACTTTTATTCAACCGGCTTTGTCATTACGCAGAAGCACTGGCACTAAACGTTTTAACGTTTCATTTGGAGTGGGATGGAATCTTTTGGAAACAAAAACACCTACAATTCAAAATGAGATGAAAAAATACTTTCATTTTCTTCCGGCTTTGAGTTACGAAAATAGTTACCAGGCAGGCAGACGAATTAAATTCAGATATTCCTCAAGTGTAAATATGCCATCTGTAAACCAGCTTTTACCTGTTGTAAACATAATTAATCCCTTATCTCTTTATCAGGGAAATTCTAATCTTATCCCGGAATATAAACACAACTTATATTTTTCATACTCAATATTCGATCAGTTTTCTTTTACATCATTATTTGTACGTTTGGGATCTGGGTATACAAAAGATAAAATAAGCATTTCACAAACCATCAACGAAGATTATACACAAATGTTAACACCGGTAAATGTTCCTTATTATTACAACATTTATTCAAACATTTATTTTTCAACACCAATTCGTTCTCTCGGAATGAAGCTTAATATAAAATCAAATGAAAGTTGGAATCGTGGAATTAGCATTATTAATTCTTTGGATAATATTTCTACTAATTTCACACATTCGATAAAATTAAGCATAGAAAACAGACAAAAGGAGAAATGGAATTTGAATGTCGGAGGCTCTGTTAGTTTAACAAATTCGAAGTTATCAATTGATGAATCTTTGAATAATAACTTTTTTAATACAACTTATTTCTTACAACTTGGTTTTACTCCAAGCGAAGACTGGAGTTTCGAAACTGATGGAAATATTGTTAACTATAACTCTAAAACTTTTGGGGAATCTTTTACAATACCATTACTTAATGCAGGTATCAGCTATTACTTTTTGAAAGCTAACAAAGCATCAATTACAATTCATGGCTCCGATTTATTAGATAAAAGCAAGAGTATTACTCAAAGAGCAACGGCAAATTATCTTATGCAAACAGAAAGTAATATTTTGGGCAGGCGTGTGATGCTGATATTTAAATTGAGGTTTGGAAAATAGATTTTTGTTTTAATTATTGAAGAAGGCAATTCTACTCTTATTTCAATAAATATTTCTATTTTTATAAGCTAATCCACAAAATCATGTAAAAATGAAAAACACAAAATATATATTATCGATTTTATTAATCCTTTTTGTTTTCTCCGCTTGTAAAAAAGAATATGTTTCTACAAAATTTCCTTTAGCAAGTGAGCAGAATATTGATGTAGAAAGATTAGAAGAAGCTTACACTGCAGCCGAAAATATAAACGGTATAAAATCATTATTGGTTTCTAGAAATGGTGTGCTAGTATCTGAGCAATACTTTACAGAAATGGATGTAACCGATTTGTATGATGTTCGTTCAGTTACAAAAAGTGTTGTTTCAGCTTTAATTGGAATAGCTATAAACGAGGGATTTATTGAAAATACAAATCAAACATTAAGTGATTTTATCAGTCCATTGGGTTACACTCTTGAAGGTGATAAAAGTTTAATTACTATTGAAGATTTACTGACGATGAGTTCAGGAATTGAATGGGAAGAACTACTAAATGTTAGCCAATATAACGATTGGGTTACGGCTGAAGATCAAATCGAATATGTTATTAGTAAACCTCTGATTTATAATCCGGGAGAATATTTTACATATAATAGCGGAGGAGCTCATTTGCTTTCAGTAATATTAACTGAAGCTACAAATATGAGTACTCATGATTTTGCTTTGGAGTATTTCTTTGAACCTCTTGGAATGGATATTGAAGATTTTGGATGGGGTGAATTTCAACAAGGATACTTTAATGGCGGTGCCGATCTTACATTAAAACCCAGAGATATGATAAAAATCGGGCAACTTTATCTTAATGATGGAAATTATGGTGGAACACAAATTGTTCCTTCTTCATGGGTAGAAGACTCTAAATCAATACAAATATCAACAAATAATTCTATTAATTTTGGTCCTCAATATGGATATTTATGGTGGATAAATCATGATTTAACTAGCAATCTGTATTTTGCAAATGGTTATGGAGGACAGTTTATTGTAAATGTACCTGATCTTAACCTGGTGATAGTTGCTACAAGCGAATTTCAGGGATTAGGAAATACAGCAGGACAACAATGGTATAATGTTTTAAGCCTTATCATTAATGATGTTTTAGAGTGTGTTGAATAAACAATTTAATAATAAAATACTTTGAATTTTTATCAAACATCAAGTATAAAGAATCAAGAATTCCCCAGTTAACAAAAATGTAAATTTGCAGAAAATTATTATTAATGAATTTCAATTTCCATACACACACAAATTTTTGTGATGGCTCATCAGAGCCGGAAGAATATGTAAAAGCCGCTTTAGAAATAGGGTTTCATTCTCTTGGTTTCTCAGGTCATGCTCCTGTTCCAATGGAAAATCATTTTGCTATACCTGAAAATGATCTTGAAAATTACTGTAGAGAAATCAGAAATCTGCAAAAAAAATATTCAGACAAAATAAACATTTTCCTTTCTCTCGAAATTGATTTCATCCCCGAAATTACCTATGATTTTGATCATTTTATCAAACAATGTAATCTTGATTATGTAATTGGTTCGGTACATCTGGTAAAAAACAAACAAAATAATGGTATGTGGTTTATTGACGGACCTAAACCCGAAACTTATAAACAGGGTCTTAAAGATGTCTTTGAAAATGATATTCATCTGGCTGTCAAAACATATTTTCAGCAAATAAATGAGATGATCTTAACTCAAAAATTTGATATTATCGGTCATTTTGATAAAATAAAAATGCATAATAAAAACCATTATTTTTCGGAAGATGAAAAATGGTATAAAAATGAAATCACAAAAACATTAAAACTAATTTCTGATAAAAAAATTATTGTAGAAATAAATACAAGAGGGATTTATAAAAAACGCTCCGACTCACTTTTTCCCGGTAAGGAAGTTTTAAAACAAATATACAAAATGGGAATTCCCATTACACTAAGTTCCGATGCTCACAAACCTCTGGAGTTATCTGCATATTTTGATGAGTCGGTTGAAATTATAAGAGATATTGGTTTTAAAAATTTGATGATTTTTACAAAAACTGGTTGGAAAACCCAAAGAATTTAGATTTATAATTTTCATAAAAGAACGTTTTTTTAATGATTAAAGAAGGTGTCCAAAAAGTTAAACAAATCCCCGAAAGCTTTTAGAATCACAAAATATTAAAAAGACTTTTTGAATATATTTTATTGAAATACCTTAATCTTACTTTTCCCAACTCATAAAATAGTGCTCTATTCCGGCTTCCATAAATTTCTCACCTGAAATTTTAAAACCTTCCCGCAAGTATAAATTAACTGCCAAAACCTGAGAATGGAGATAAATATTTTTGTTAAGTGGAAGAATATCTTGCATAACTTTTTTGAGAAGTATTGTGCCAATTCCTTTGTTACGATACTTTTTTAGCAGAGAAAATCTTTCAAGTTTTATACCTTTTTCTGTTTTTCGCCATCTAGCGGTAGCTACAGGAGTATCGTTTTCGAAAACTAAATAATGCTGAGAAATATCCTCAAATTCATCATACTCTAATTCAGGATCAACATTTTGCTCAACAACAAAAACTTCTTGTCTTATTTGAAATACAAGTTTTGTTAATTTTTTATCTTTTGTTGTAAAACTCAGTACCTTAATCATAATTCAAAATTAATGAAATTTAAAACGAAGCGAAGCAAGTCCGTATGGATGACTAAAATTATATTTAGTGCAATTTTATTAAACTTAATGCATTCCAATTATTTTTTAGAATCGTAAGCCCATTTAAGATAAATTGAACCCCAGGTAAAACCTCCACCAAAAGCAGAGAGAATCAAATTATCACCTTTATTTAATTTATTCTCCCATTCCCACATACAAAGTGGAATAGTTGCGGAAGTAGTATTTCCGTATCTTTGAATATTTATCATTACCTGATCTTTTCTGATTTTCATCCTTCGGGCAGTAGCTTCAATAATTCTTAAATTTGCCTGATGTGGAACGAGCCAGGTAACATCATCCGATTTAAGTTCGTTTTTTTTCATTATTTCTACAGAAACATCCGCCATATTAGTAACTGCAAATTTAAAAACCTGTTGACCTTCCTGAAAAATAAAATGTTCTCTGGCATCAACAGTTTCGTGAGAAGCAGGTTTTAGCGAACCACCGGCTTTTTGGTGTAAAAATATCCTTCCCGATCCATCTGACCTTAAAATAGAATCTCTTATTCCAATATTTTCTGTGGTAGGTTCAAGTAAAGTTGCTGTTCCGGCATCACCAAAAATCACACAAGTTGTTCTATCAGTATAATCAACAATAGAAGACATTTTATCAGCACCAACAACAATAACTTTTTTATAAGAACCTGTTTCGATAAATTTTGAGGCAGTCACCAAAGCATAAATATAACTCGAACAAGCCGCATTTAAATCATAACTGAAAGCATTTTTTAAACCGGCTTTGTCACAAATAATATTTGCTGTTGCAGGAAACTGCATATCAGGTGTAACTGTAGCGCAAATTAACAAATCGATATCTTCCGGAGAAGTTCCGGTTTTTTCAAGCAAACCTTTAACAGCTTCAGCACCCATATCCGAAGTACCTTTTCCATTTTCTTTTAATATTCTTCTTTCTTTGATACCTGTTCTGGTTATTATCCATTCATTGTTGGTATCAACCATTGTAGATAATTCATCATTGGTAAGAATATAATTGGGTAAATATGCATTTATACCCGTAATTGCTGCGCTTATTTTACTCATAAAAACTAAAAATTACAAATTAAACAACTATTAGTGTTTATTATTTTCTGGATATTTTTTTAAGGCTTTTTGGATTTTCTGAGTGAGTTGTACTTCGTACATTAATTTTGAATGAAGAAGCATGTTTTTAATAGCAAGTGGACTTGAAATCCCATGCCCAAGCATTACAGAAGAATTAATTCCAAGAATTGGTGTACCACCAATATTTTCATAATTAAATTTCTTAATATAATCATCAACAAACCCTCTTTTCATCAAAAAAAGGTACATTGCTTCCATTTGCTTTAATACCACATTACCTGTAAACCCATCACAAACGATCACATCACATTTATCCTCTAAAAGATCTCTTCCTTCAATATTACCAATAAAGTTAAATTCTTTAGAATCTTTTAATAATTTATAGGCATATTGAGCGAGCATATTTCCTTTTTCTTCCTCTTTACCAATATTAAGTAAGCCAACTCTTGGATTAGAAATTCCGTGCACTTCTTTTGCATAAAGAGAACCTAAAATTGCAAACTGAAACATAACATCCGGTTTTGGGTCGGGGTTGGTTCCAACATCTAAAAGAACTGAAATTCCACCATTTTCTTTTGGCAAAACAGCAGAAGTACAAGGACGTATAATTCCGGGGATAGTATTAATACTATAAATAGATCCTACCAAGAGAGCTCCTGTATTCCCTGCGCTTGAAAAAGCATTAAGCTCATTCATCTTAAGCATTTTAAAACCAACATAAAGGCTTGAATCTTTCTTTTGGTTAAAAGCTTTAATTGGGTGCTCAGACATTCCTATTACCTCTGAAGTATGAACAATATCAAAATTGCCTGGATCACAATCCTCCCGATTAAGCTTATCAACAATAACTTTTTTATCGCCAATAAGTACTATACGATCACTTGCAGGTAATTCATTAAAGGCTAATATTGCTCCCAAAATAGTATTATCGGGTGCAAAATCACCTCCCATTATATCTAATCCGATTTTCATATTACAAGAAAACTCATTTTAGAACTCAAAGAAATTATTTATTTTGCTTCTGTTGCAGGAATTACTAATTTCCCTTTGTAATAAAGATCTCCGTCAACATAATAAGCTCTGTGATATCTGTGAACTTCTCCTGTAGTTGGACAAGTTGCTAATGTTGGAGCAGTAGCTTTATAATGAGTTCTTCTTTTGTCCCTTCTTTGTTTTGATATTTTTCGTTTAGGATGTGCCATTTTTAATATCTGTTTATTAGGTTATTTTTTAAATTTATTATTCTTAAGTTTTTTTAATTCATTCCATCTTGAATCAATGGGATTTTGATTTTCTAACTCTTCAAGTTTTTTTATAACTTTTGGATTACATGTACTATTTCCATCATTGTCTTCCGGATGAACTTTTTTTATCGGAAGCAATAAATTTATATATTCATATACATAATGATAAAGATCTATTTGATAATCAGTTTCGGGAATGATTAGTATTTCATCTGTTTCTTCATAAGTTTCGTTGCCGAATTTTACTAATAATTTTTTATCCCCCGAAATTTCAATATCAAACGGGTAAGAGCATCTGTCGCAAATTACATTTACTTTGCCTTTCATTGAAAACATAAAAACAAGCATGTTCTCTTGCTTGCTAAGTAAAACATCAATTTTTACGTTGCCTTTATTAATTTCAGAATACTCTATCTTTTCAAAGAACTCATCAGTTACTTCAAAATCGAAGTGATGCTCTCCAATACTTAACCCACTAAATTGAATTACAAATTGTTTGAAGTAATTCATGCTTTCTTTTTCATCGATTTTTTTGGGCGGCAAAATTATATATTTATCCTATTAAATACAAACGAATCAGCAAAATTAATTATTTACTATTTAAAAGCGCTTTCTAATAATCCATCGCCACCAAGACGCAATCTCTCGAAATAATCGGGAACTTTTTTATTCATCATTTTGTCAACATATAACTTGGCAAGATATTGTCCGAGCATAAATCCCTGTCCTCTAAGCCCGAGAAACAAACCATTACTTGTATCAATTACCATTTTTGGTTCAACATAATATCCCGACCAAATTGCCTGGAATCCAACTGAAGATAATTCAGGAATCCAGTCAACAAAAATTTCTGAGACTATTTCGATAAATTCCTTAGAATTTATTTTTAGATTTTTAGCTGTTTCAAGATTCTCAATAGCTGGTGAAGCACAGCCGATAATTTGCCCTGTTTCGGCTAATTGCTGACCATAAACTGCTGAAAATCCTTTATATTTTCTACGGTCAATAAGCATTGGTAAAGGCTTGCCATTACTTCCCATAAATGGTAAACGACGGGTAATAAATGCTTGATGTTTTACTGGAAATGTTCCGGTTTCAAGATTTAGTTTTTTTGCAAATTTTTCACCTTCAGGTCCTAAAGCGTTAATAAAAATTTCGGTTTGATATTCAACATATTCTTTATTATGGTTTTGAACCAGAACATAATATGTTTTGCCGGATTTATTAACATCTATTAATTTACAATCTTCGAGAACCTCACCACCTTTATTAATTCCGATTTGTCTGATCAAATCAATAACTCTACCGGGTGTTGCCTGCCAGCAATTTTTAGTTATAAGAGCCGATTGATAAGTTTTAAGATTCGGATTAAAATATGGTGAAATATATTTTTGAAAATCTTTTGGTTCGATCATTTTTGCGTCAGACCATTCTATTGAAGCCTCCAAAGCTTTGAATACTTCATCATCGTGAGCAAATGTTACATAATCTATTTTTTGAAAATCTATATTTTTTATTTTCTGAAGGTCTTCAAATATTTCAAGATTTTTTGTTGCAATTTCTGATAATTCAGGTAAACTGAAATTTGGTCGGCCACCGGCAATATTTCTCCATGAAGCACCACGACCAAAGTTTATCAAAACAGGTTTTATGCCTCCTTCAGCAAAATAACGAAATAATGCACTTCCACCAATTCCACCACCTGCAATCAAAGAATCTACTTTTATAATTTTTCTTTCTTTACCTAAGCCGGGAGCAATAATTTTTTCATGTTTGCTGCTAGGGTAGAGTTCGCCCATTAAAACCTGGTTTGAAAGAGGTCCTCGTGGAGTTGCATCACCAACAATAGAAATTCCGTGTTTTCGGATCGTTTGTTTTAATCGTGGAATACATCTTTTCCCGCGACAAGCGCCCATTCCCAAACGGGTAGTATGTTTTATTTCATCAACAGAAATAAATTTCCTGTCGCCAATAACATCGAGTATTTCATCCATTTTTACATCATCACAATGGCAAATATAAGTTTCCGATTCAATTTTATGATCTGATTTCTTGTATTCAATTTGTTTCGGATAACGATCTTTAATGATAAAGCCCCGAACCTCCATCAATTTTTCACCTGAAATATCAAGAGATTTTACTCTGGCGATATTAGTTTTATTTTTCTTTTTCAGGATTTTTTCTATTATTCCTTCGCCAAGTTTAATAGCATTATTATCAACAAGAAAAACTTCTGAACCTTCTTCAGCTTCGTATTCTATTGGCAAAAATAGCCAGTCTTTCTTTAAATTATAACCAAAAATTGCAAGTCCGGGACATTGATAAACACATTCCATACAACCTATACATTTATCATAATCAACATAAGGAACTGAGCTGGTAGAGGATTTTGTAATTGCTCCGTGAGGACATGAAAACACACATGGATTACAAGCAAAACCATATAAACAATCTATTTGAACAAAAGGTTTTTTATATTGCCTTTCAGTATCAGGCAAATTTGGTTTTTCGATAACTCTTTTGGGATTCTGCTGTGAATCAATATATTCTTTTGATGTTAAAAGATATTCATCATAATCAAATGGTTTCCCCATTTCCTTCATAATTTCATAAGCAACTTGTTTTCCGCGAACAACAGCACTTGTGCCTTCACCAATTCTTATCGCATCACCTGCACCAAAACATTTTCTTCCAAAAATTTCATTTCCTTTTATCAGGAGTTGATCATCAGAAACAAGACCCGTACAAATATTTATTGCATCAATTCCATCAATAATTCTTTCCGTACCTGGGATGGGTTGAAAATTTTCGCAATCGGCAACAACAGCACCAATAATTCCTGTATGGTCTTTGTTTGGAATAGCTTTTAAAAGGATGGTTGACATTTCAATTGGAATTCCCAATCTTCTCACTCTGTTAGCTTGAACCGGAAAACCGCCTTCAAAAGGCATTGCTTCGAGAATGGCTTTAACTTTTGCTCCGGCTTGCATTAATTGATAAGAAGTTAAGTAGCCGATATTTCCGGCTCCAATTGTCAAAATATTTTTCCCTAATAAAGTAAATTCATCGTTCATCATTTTCTGAACAACAGCAGCAGTATAAACTCCCGGGAGATCATCATTTTCGAAGGTTGGCATAAAAGGAACTGCTCCGGTAGCAACAACTAAATATTCAGCATCGATATAAAATATTTCCTCAGTTTCAGTATTTTTAACTGCAACACGATTTCCTTCGAGCAAATCCCAAACTGTTGAATTTAAGTAAATCCCATCATTAGATGCTCCTGCAAGGGTTTTTGCAATATCAAATCCACGCATTCCACCAAATTTCTTTTCTTTTTCGAAAAAGAAAAACTGATGTGTTTGCATTGGAAACTGACCACCTATTTTATCGTTATTGTCAACAACAATATTTTCAATATTATTTTCGAGAAGCTTTTCTCTTGTTGCAAGTCCGGCAGGTCCGGCACCAATAATTACAACACTTGTTTTATAAATTTTTATTGGATTTTCTTTGTTGATAATTGAAATTTCCGGTTTATAATCTTTTGGGATTTCATCAACAGTTTTTACTCCGTCAACTTTTGTAATACATATTCTTTTTATTTGTCCATCAACCAACATTTCGCATGCACCGCATTTTCCAATACCACATTCAAGGCTGCGTTCACGATTTTCGAGACTATGACTATGAACAGGAAAGCCAGCCTGATGCAAAGCTGCAGCAATTGTGAATCCTATTTCACCTTCAATTTCTTTACCGTTATATAAGAATTTTATTTTCTCATTGTTTCTTACTTCAAGAATCGGATGCTTATCAATTTTATACATAAAGTTTAATTTTAGCAAGTTAAATTTCTATTAAGAAATTAGCGTGCAAAATTACAAATTCTATTATTATAGAAAGTGTTTTTTAAATTATTTTCGGAAAAAAATTAATACTTAATCAATAAAAATATCCAATAAATTTTCGACTTTGTAAAGGCATTTAGATAGAATTTCATGAAATCACATCTCACATCATTAAAGCAATTTACATCTAAGAATAATTTTCATATCTCAAAATTTAATAACAAAATTTAAAATCTTAAGTTATTATTTCTAAAAAATTAGCGTAAACATCTTAATTATCATATTCTTTTAACATATATTAAGGTGTTAGAATAAAAAAGTCAGAAATTATTAGTACTTTTGCATTTCAAAAAAACATCATATAAAATGGAAAAACCAAGGATTTTATTTGTTACACAAGAAATAACACCTTACCTTCCGGAAACTCAATTAAGTAAAATTT
Organism: uncultured Bacteroidales bacterium; assembly: GCA_964404485.1. GTDB lineage: Bacteria > Bacteroidota > Bacteroidia > Bacteroidales > JAIORY01 > JAIORY01. Next base: position 11,675 of record CAYOKJ010000020.1, read on the forward strand.
GTCGTTTTCTTCCTCAAGGTATTCAGGAAAGAAAAAAAGAGATACGTACATTTATGCCTCGTTTCGGTAATATTAACGAAAGAAGAAATCAACTTCATGAAGTTATTCGTCTATCGGGGATGAATCTTATTATTGATGATAACGACCATCCATTAATAATAAAAGTTGCTTCAATACAACAAGCACGTATGCAGATATATTTTATTGATAATGAAGATTATTTTCATAGGAAGTCAGTATTTTATGATAAAAACAACAAGTTTTTTGATGACAATGATGAAAGAACAATATTTTTTACAAAGGGTGTTCTCGAAACTGTTAATAAATTAGGTTGGTCTCCGGATATTGTACATTGTCATGGATGGTTTACCAGTCTGGTTCCGCTTTATATTAAAAAAGCTTTTAAAGATAATCCATTATTTTCTGACTCAAAAGTCATTTTTTCAATTTATGATGATGATTTTAATGAAACTATGGATAGTAATTTTGTTAACAAAATGAAACAAGAGGGAATACCAAATAATGACCTGGCACACTATAAAAAAGGAAACTTCGTTAACATGATCAAAGCATCTATTGATTATTCTGATGGTGTGATTTACGGATCGGAAAAGATTAACCCTGAAATTGAGGAATATTTAAAAAAATCAGGAAAACCGATTCTCGAATATCAATCACCAGATAGTTATATTGATAAATATGCTGAGTTTTATGAGAAATTTCTTGAAGAATTAAAAGCTAACGAATAGCGATTTTTATTGTTTAATAATAAATTTTTATCACATTGAAAATTATCAAAATTAAGAATTGGAATTATCTTTTTATTTTAACAATATTATTTGCTGTTTTAACTAGTGGATGTAAAAAAGATTTTGAAAAAATAGGACTTGGTCTCCAACCGGAGCAAGATAATCTAAAAGTACAATTTTGTGATACCACTACTGTTATTGCTTATTCAGTTTTAGTTGATTCTGTTAATACAAATGGTTTAACAAGTAATTTGCTTGGAAGTATTATGGATCCAGTATTTGGATTAAGTACTGCAAGTATTTATACGCAATTTAAACTTACTACTGCGGCTCCTGATTTTGGTGAAAACCCTGTACTTGATTCTCTTATTTTATGCTTGTCAACTGAAGAAGCATACGGGGACACAACAACTCAGCAAACTATTAGAATATTTGAGCTTGACGAAAGCATGAGTTTTGATACAGCCTATTATTCAAATTATGTAATCCCAAATACAGGAGTTGAGCTGGCAAATTTTACTTATTTCCCAGAACCAAATACAAGTGTTATTGTTGGTGAGGATACCCTTGACCCACATATTAATATCAAGATGAGTGATTTTTCAACAGAATTAGGTGAAAAAATTCTTAATGCTGATTCTACCATTCTTTCGAGTAATACTGATTTCGTTGAATTTTTTAAAGGTCTTTATATTACTGTTGATGATGTTACTGAAGGCGGAGCAATTGTTTTTTATAAGCTTACATCTGCTGTTACAAGAATGAAATTATATTATCAAAATGATGAAAATGACTCATTAAGTTATGAGTTGTTAGTTTCCACATATAGTGCTCGCTTTAATCATTACGAACATAATAGCTATCTTGATGCTTCACCCGAGTTTCAAGAGCAAGTGATAAATGGTGATACAAGCCTCGGAGAAAGCATACTTTACCTACAACCTATGTCAGGTGTTAAAACAAAAATAATTTTTCCGTATTTGCAAAATTGGCTGGACTCAGGAAGTATTTTTATTAATCAAGCAAGACTTTGGTTAAAACCTGCAGAAACAGAAACGGAATATGATTTACCTTCAACTCTTGCTTTGATAAAAATTAATGAAGAGGGTAAAGGAGAATTTATCATTGACCAATATGAAGGTGAAAGTTATTTTGGAGGTAATTATGATAGCACTTATAGTGGATATAATTTCAGAATCTCACGACATATTCAAAAACAGCTATCTGATAATGCTGAAAAAAATGAATTAAATTTATTGGTTTCCGGAGGTTCTACTAAAGTAAACAGATTATTGATTTCTGGGACAGAACCATCAGAACCCATTCCATATTCCGACAGATTGAAATTAGAATTAATTTATACACGAATTGATTAATATCAACTTTTTTAATCAAATATTTTTTTAAGAACTTGTAATTTAACATTTACATAACTAATTTATTTTTCCCTTATATTTGCAATAATAAACGGAAAAATCAAATATGTTAAAAAATGAGTAGAAAACCTACGTATTCTAATTTGGTAAATAAAATTCGAGAGCTTGAAAAAGAAATCGAAGTTTTGACTGAAAAATCTTTTGACATTAAAAAACAAAAATCACTAATAAACAATTTGGTTGAAAACAGTGAAAATTTTAGACTAATAGCAGATTATACTTACGATTGGGAATTTTGGATAAGTCCCAAAGGTAATTATCTTTATATTTCTCCTTCATGTAAAAAAATTACAGGCTATTCTCCCGAAGAATTTATTTCGGATCCAGAATTAATAAATAGAATTATTCATTCTAATGATGCAATTAATTTCAAAAAATATATTGAGAGTGCACTTGAATTAAATGTTGAAGACAAGCAATTTGAATTTCGTATTAAAACCCGAAGCAAAAAACAAAGATGGATAGGGCTTCAATGCCAAGCAGTTTATGGTAGTGATGGGGAATATTTAGGTCAGCGTGGCTCTAATCGTGATATTACAGAACTTAAACAAGCAGAACAAAAAATTAAAAATGCTAAAAAACAACAAAAATCTAATCAACTTGAAAAGGAAAAATTTATAAATGATATTGATACAAAAAATCGACAATTAACTTCTTTTGCCATTCATTTATCTCAAAAAAATGAAATCCTGATTCAAACAAAAAATGAAATCAGCAAATTAATTGAAGAAGTTAACTCAAGTACCAAACAAAAATTGACAGAACTTTATAACAAAATAAAATTGAATTTAAAACTTGAAAACAACTGGAATGAATTTAAACTTCATTTTGAAAATGTACATACCGGGTTTTTTCATCGTTTAATTATACAATTTCCAAATTTAACTCCCAAAGATCAAAAATTATGTGCTTACTTACGATTGAACTTAAGCACAAAAGAAATTGCACAATTATTAAGCATTACTCCCGGTAGCGCTGAAATTAGCCGAGTACGTCTTAGAAAAAAATTAAAGCTCGCAAAAGAAATCAATTTGGTTAGATTTATTACAAGTATATAATTGTTTCGTTATTTTAATCAAAAGAATTCCTCGATCCCGATATTTATCGGGATGCCTCGGGGTTCCTATTTTTCCCCCCTGAATTCAGGGGAGATGTCCGACTTTTGTCGGACAGAGGGGTAAATAAAGAAAATTTGTGTTTCAGCTTTAGCTGAAATAAAGTTGGCGTAATACTCCTTGGCTCTGGCACAGGGATAGCCAACTTTAAGAATTTTCTTTATTACTTTATTACTCCATCTTCATTAACTAAAGTTATTGGCTATTATTTTCATTTATTATGGTGATAATTATAAATTAAAATTATTTCATGTTATTATATTATGGTTAGATGAATAATAATTAACCCATCCAATAATAAATCCGGACAAATAAAAATTATTTAAAAGACACAAAAACAGATAAATATATACTATATTGTTATAACTTCATTGCTGGTTTATGAATTTAAAATGATGTATATGTTAGGGTGCTTTTATTTTGTATGTTATGAATAAGTTAGGGTAAAATATTTTTTTAATTTATAAATAATGTTTTTATTTGCAATTCAAGTTTTTATTAAAACAAAATTATAAAATGTCACAAAAATTTCGAGCACTAACAAAAGATGAAATAGTTCAACTAAAATCTCAAGGTTGTAGATCTTGTAGTTGGGATACAATTAAAGTTGCCGATAAATTTAAAGCGGGAACAGTATTTTCAACAAAATTTTCGGGTAATATTAAATTAGGTGTATTTGATAAATTAATTACTTTTTTTGGTGGAGTTAACAAACCTGCGGGAATAAGTAATTCAACTATACATAACTGTATTATTGGTGATAATGTATATATAGGTCAAATTAAAAACTATTTGGCGAACTATATTATAGAAGATGAGGTTATTATTGAAAATGTTGATTTGATAGCAGTAGAAGGCGAAAGTTCATTTGGAAATGGAGTAAGAGTTGAAGCAATAAATGAAGGAGGAGGCAGAGAAATTCCAATATATGACTATCTTTCAGCACACACGGCATACATTTTAGCCTTGTACAGACATAAACCAGAAGTTATCAGTGCTTTAGAAAGATTAATAGCTGATTATACAAAATCGGTCACATCTACAATGGGAACAATTGCACGAGGCGCAAGACTTATGAATTGCAGAACCATTAAAAATGTTAAGATTGGAATAAATTCTACAATTGAGGGTGTTTACAGATTATCAAATGGTACTGTCAATAGCTCTACGGAAGATCCTGTATACTTAGGTCCGGGAGTAATAATTGAAAATTTTATCATTTGCTCAGGTTCAAAAATTTCTGATGCAACTTTAATTTCAAATTGTTTCATTGGTCAAGGATGTGAATTGAGTAAACATTATTCTGCAGAAAATTCATTATTTTTTGCTAATTGTCAAGGATTTCACGGCGAAGCTTATGCTATTTTTGCCGGACCTTATACCGTTTCGCATCATAAATCCACATTATTAATTGCAGGTTTATTTTCATTTTTAAATGCAGGAAGTGGTTCAAATCAAAGTAATCACATGTATAAATTGGGTCCTATTCATCAGGGGATACTTGAAAGAGGCTCAAAAACAACAAGTGACTCATACATACTATGGCCAGCTAGAGTCGGAGCATTTTCTCTTGTTATGGGCAGGCATTATAGAAATTCTGATACTTCTGATCTGCCTTTTTCATATTTAATTGAAAGTAAAGATGAAAGTATTTTAATTCCCGGAATAAATTTACAAAGTGTTGGTACTGTCAGAGATGCAAAAAAATGGCCTAAACGCGACATTCGAAAAGATACTAATAAGCTTGATTATATAAATTTTAATCTATTAAGTCCTTACACTATTCAGAAAATGATAAAAGGCAAAGAAATCTTAAACAGATTAAAAATGTCTTCAGGCGAATTTTCAGATTATTATTTCTACCAAAAGTGTAAAATGAATAACCCATCAATTAACAAAGGTCTTAGATTATACGAAATAGGAATTTGTAAATTTCTGGGAAATTCAATAATTAAAAGACTAGAAAAATTGAATTTTAAAAATAATAAAGAAATTCAGAAAAGGCTAAAACCGGATACCCCAATAGGAACAGGTAAATGGATTGACTTAGCAGGATTAATAGCCCCGGACAAAATTGTTGGTAAATTACTTTCGGATATTGAAAATGAAAAAATAACTACCCTCGAACAAGTTGATAATATTTTTAAATCAATACATGAGAATTATTATACTTATGAGTGGACATGGGCAATTGATATTATACAAAAACGTATCGAAAAAAATATCAGTGAGATAACTTCCTGGGATATTATTGATCTGGTGGAAAAATGGAAAAAAAGCGTTGTGGATTTAGATAATATGCTTTATTCAGATGCAAAAAAAGAGTTTTCTCTTCACACTAAAACCGGATTTGGAATGGATGGAGAAGAAACTGATAAGCAAATTGATTTTGAACAAGTTAGGGGAAAATTTGAAAGCAATAGTACTGTTTCTGAAATAAAAGAACACATTATTAAAAAGACCAATCTTGGAAATGAGTTGATTGAGAGAATGAAAAAAATTATATAGAGCTAATCAATAGATTGAATTTTTAAATTTATAATTCTATATTTTATATTGATGAAAAAATTTTAAAATCAATTAAAGCTTTAGGCACTTATTTAATAAATAAACACAGACTAATAAAAATTAAAACTATGAGAGTTATTATTGAATCAAATTATGATCTAGTTTCGAAATGGACTGCAAATTATGTGGCAAAAAAAATTAATGAATTTTCACCTGATGAAAATAAACCGTTTGTACTTGGTTTGCCAACAGGTTCTTCACCTTTAGGAATGTATAAAGAGTTGATTGAGGTTTATAAAGCCAGAAAAGTTTCGTTTAAAAATGTTATTACATTTAATATGGATGAATATGTAAACCTGGCTGAAGACCATCCGGAAAGCTATCATTCTTTTATGTGGAACAACTTTTTCAAATATATTGATATTAAGAAAAAAAATGTAAATATTCTTGATGGAAATGCAAAAGACCTTACAAAAGAATGTCTTGAATACGAAGAAAAAATTAAAAATATCGGGGGTATTCATTTGTTTCTTGGAGGTATTGGACCAGATGGTCATATTGCATTTAATGAACCGGGTTCTTCACTAAATTCAAAAACCCGAATTAAAACTCTAACTCACGATACAATTATTGCAAATTCACGATTTTTTGACAATGATATTACAAAAGTTCCAAAAACAGCTTTAACTGTAGGTGTTGGTACAGTTTTAGATGCTGATGAAGTTATGATTATTGTTAATGGACACGGCAAAGCAAGAGCATTGAAACAAGCCATCGAAGGAAGTGTTAACCACATGTGGACAATCAGTTCATTACAATTACATCCTAAGGGTATCATAGTTTGTGACGATGATGCTACTGTAGAATTGATGGTTGGGACTGTAAATTATTTTAAAGACATAGAATCAAAAAATCTTGATCCTTCTACACTTTTAAAATGATTCTGATAAAACCTCAACAGCTTTAAGAAATTCATTATCAATTTTATGATAAATGGGGTAAAACCCTTCGTTATCATAAATATTTCTGCCAATATAAGCTTTGAGGAGAATTTGAATTTTTTGTTTTGACTGACGAATGATCTTTTTATTTTCTTGAATTCCTTTTGTTTCGGCATAGTATACAAGTTCATTAAAAAGATCATTTGTAATTTTAAATTCCTTAATAAAACTATCAGGTGTTTTGTATTTATTGAAAGCCTGTCTGTTTTTGTCAGTATAATCAAATGCAAACTGAAAAGTCAAACCTTTTCCTGACAAAGAAAAAAAGTAATCATCTTTTTCATTGCTTTTAAGTGGCACATAAATATCAGGCATAATACCGCCCCCACCGTAAACTATTTTACCTTTAGGTGTTGTATATTTTAAGGAGTCATTAAAGTGAATGCTATCAGCATTTTCAAGTTCGCCATTTACAATACGATTATAAAACTCGTGGTTATAATCAGAAAATCCATTTTCGTAAGACCTTTGAATACATCTTCCTGTTGGTGTATGATAACGAGAAACTGTTAGACGTAATGCTGAACCATCCGGGAAATTAAGTTGCTCCTGTACCAGTCCTTTGCCAAAAGATCTTCTGCCTATTATCAAACCTCTGTCATTATCTTGAATTGCACCGGCAATAATTTCACTTGCCGAAGCTGAACCTTCGTCAATTAAAACCACTAATTCATTATCTTCAAACATGCCTGTTTTTGTAGCATAAGCGTAATTGCAAGGTCGGCTATTTCCTTCGGTATAAACAATTAATTCTCCTTCTTTTAAAAAATCATCAGCAAGCTTTATTGCAATTTGAAGATAACCACCAACATTTCCCCTGAGATCGAGAATAAGTTTTTCCATTCCCTCATCAAGAAGTTCTTTCATTGCTACTGAAAATTCTTCATAAGTAGTTGCAGAAAACTTACTCAATTTTATATAGCCTATCTTTTCATCAAACATATACTTATAATCAAGACTATAAGTTGGAATAACATCTCTGGTAATTGTAAAATTCAACAACCCATTTACTCCGCGGCGATAAATATCAATATTTACTTTTGTTCCTTTTTTACCTTTAAGTTTTTTTATTGCATCGCTATTTTTAATACCAATTCCAGCAACAATAGTATCTTCAATTTGCACTATTCTGTCACCGGCAAGTAATCCAACCTTTATTGAAGGACCGCCAATAATAGGTTGAATAATATTTATGGTATCTTTAATAATCCTAAACTGAATACCAATTCCTTCAAAATTTCCGACAAGAGGATCATTTACAGCATTAAATTCTTCGGCAGTAATAAAGCTCGAATGAGGATCAAGTTCAGAAAGAATTCCATCAATTGCATGTTCTTCTAAATTTTTTCTGTCTACAGAATCGACATAATCCCGAGAAATATAATTAAGAATATCAGAAATTCTATTATAGTTATTTTGATTAATAGTGAAGATATTCTGTGTGCCAGAAGAAGAAGGAGCAAGTTTAAAACCCAAATAAAATCCAATTATTAAAACAATGGAAAACAATATTGGTAAATATCGCGATATTTTTTTTGATGATTTAGCCATTAGAAATATTTCAATAGAATTTTAATATAAACAAAAAGCCCTCTTCTTTATTATGTCAAAATAAATAAAAAGAAAGCTTTAAGATTTTTCATGTACCCGACGCCGGGATCGAACCGGCACGAGGGTTACCTCATTGGTTTTTGAGACCAACGCGTCTACCAATTCCGCCACCCGGGCATTTAAATGAGTTCGCAAAGATAATATTTTATTTTTGAAAAGAAATTATAAATATAAAAATATTTAAGTACTTTTGCGGCAAAATATATAGTAAAGATTGTTTAAAAATGGTAGATAATAAATTAGTTAGTATTTTTTCTGGCAGAGAATCAAAATATCTTGCTGAAAAGATAGTTAAAAGTTACGGAACAAAACTAGGAGAAACAAAATTTACTCAATTCTCTGATGGGGAATTTCAGGTTTCTTTTGAAGAAAATATTCGTGGAAGAGATGTTTTTCTTATACAGTCAACATTTGCTCCAACTGATAATTTATTTGAACTTTTGCTGATGATTGATGCTGCAAAGCGTGCTTCTGCAAAAAACATTGTTGTTGTAATTCCTTATTTTGGCTTTGCCCGACAAGACAGAAAAGACAGACCAAGGGTTTCTATTGCTGCAAAATTAATTGCTGATCTTTTATCTGTAACAGGAATATCCCGAATTATTACAATTGATTTACATGCTGATCAGATTCAGGGATTTTTTAATGTTCCAGTTGATCATTTGTATGCTTCTTCAATTTTTATTCCGTATCTCCGATCTCTTAATCTCCCAAATTTAATGATGGCTTCTCCTGATACTGGTGGTACCAGAAGAGCAGCTTCTTATGCAAAAAATCTTAATACAAGTTTTGTGATTTGTTATAAACACAGATCGAAACCAAATGTAGTTGAAACAATGAAACTTATTGGAGACGTTGAAGGAAAAGATGTTGTTTTGGTTGATGATATTATTGACACAGCTGGTTCGATTACAAAAGCTGCAAAGCTAATTGAAGATAATGGAGCAAATAGTGTGAGAGCTTTTTGTACACATCCTGTATTTTCTGGCGATGCTTATGAAAAAATTGATAATTCTTCTTTTACAGAAGTTATTGTTGCAGATACAATTCCATTGAAAAAAGAAAGTAAAAAAATTAAAGTGATAAGCACAGCAAGTCTTTTTGCTACTGTAATTGAAAGGGTTGAAAATTACCAATCAATAAATTCACTTTTCCAATTCTAAATAATAATTTATTAATCTAATTTAAAATTAATTAAAATGAAAACAGTATCTATTAGCGGTTCTTTAAGAAAGAACGTAGGGAAACAAGATGCCAAAAAGCAAAGAAAAGCAAATCAAATCCCTTGTGTAATTTATGGTATCAACAAACAAATTTATTTTACTCTTTACAAAAAAGTTTTTGAGAAATTTGTTTATTCACCTGAAATTTATTTTTTTGAAATAAACATAGACGGGATAAAACACAAAGCAATTATTCAGGAAATGCAGTTTCATCCTGTAACGGATGATTTTTTACATGTTGACTTTTTAGAGTTTGACGGGTCAAAACCAATTACAATGGGAGTTCCTATCTGGGAAACCGGAACTGCAGTGGGAATTACTAAAGGTGGTATGTTAAAGAAAAAGATGCGTAAAATTAGTGTTAAAGCTTTTCCTGAGTTTATGCCTGATGAAATTACAGTTGATATCACTAGTCTTGAAATTAATGACTCTATTCATATATCTGACCTTCCACAGGAAAATATTGAATATATAGCAAAACCACAACAATTTGTACTTGGAGTTTCCTCAACACGTATAGTTGAAGAAGAAGAAGAAGAAGAAAGTGAAGAAGGTGAAGAAGGTGAAGAAGGTGAAACTCCTGAAGAAGGTGGCGAAAAGAAAGAATAATTATTCTTAAAAATAATTTATGATATTTTAAAAACCCCGTTTATTCGGGGTTTTTTATTATTCTTATCTAAGAAATATAATCTAAAACACACACAAAATGATTGTAATAATTTTTAATACTTTTGTGAGGATTATTCAGAAAAATGAAATACTTAATTGCAGGTTTAGGAAATATTGGTGATGAATATGCAAACACAAGGCATAATATCGGTTTTATTGTGCTTGATGCCCTTTTAAAAGATTCAGTTATAAAATTCAGTCCTGGAAGATATGCTTCTACTGCCAAAATAAAATTTAGAGGAAAAACTCTGGTTTTGATAAAACCGGCAACCTATATGAATCTTAGCGGAAAAGCTATAAGATATTGGCTTGAAAAAGAAAATATTCCAACTAATAAATTATTAGTTGTTGTTGATGATATTGCTTTGCCAACGGCTACTTTAAGAATTAGAAAAAAAGGTGGCGATGGTGGACATAACGGATTAATTAGTATTATAGAAAATATTAATACACCTGATTTTGCCAGATTAAGAATTGGTATTGGTGGTGACTTTGCCAGAGGTTATCAATCAGATTATGTTCTTGGAAAATGGACACAAGCCGAAGAAAAAATAATGATTCCACAAGTTGAACTCGCAAGCGAAGCAATAAAAAGTTTTGTTGCAATTGGTGTTGACAAAACTATGAATAAGTTTAATAAAATCTAAATAGTGTTTTTGGAGAAACCATGAATAAATATTCTGTGCTTCTATCAAATAGCTTATTTATAATGACAAAATGCTTAATTGCTTAAATATTCCATAACAATTAAAAACTTAGTTAATAAAGGAATTATAATAGACAATACTTAGTTTTTTTTCTGGACAGTTTTTTTTATTTTCTCATTTATCAATGTTCTATTAAATTAGTAGTAAAGCCAATATCAATAATAATCATTCCCAAATTTATTGTTTTCTATGTCAGGGTTAACCTGAATTATTTCAGTGCTTTATAACAAACATATGAATAATTCAGCTTGGCTATTTATTAGTTACAAAAATTGTTTTATTTTAAATAATTCTGTTGTACATTTGCAAATTCTAAAAAAACAAAGAAAAATGGCAGCAATAGGAAGTATAAGAAAACATTCTGTATTATTAATAGTTGTGGTTGGGATAGCAATGGCAGCTTTTATTCTGGGTGATTTTATGAAAGGAAGTCCACGGAGATCAAATGTTGTAGGCGAAATTAACGGGGAAAAAATTACATATCCTGAGTTCTCTCAAAAAGTTGAAGAAAATCTTGAAGTTGAGAAACGTAATAAGAATAAAGAAAATCTCACGGCAGTGGAAAGTTATGGTGTTCGACAGCGCACTTGGAATAGTATTGTTAAAGAATCAATATTAGGACAAGAGTATGAAGAAATAGGAATTTCCATTTCAATCGAAGAATTATCTGATCTTATTTATGGAAAAAACCCGCATCAATTTATTCGTCAGAATTTTGTAAGTCAGGAAACTGGTGTATTTGATCCGGGGATGGTAAGAAGATTTATGCAAAATCTTGATAAAATGGATCAAACACAGCTTGCCCAATGGGAAAGTTTTAAAAAAGCAATAATTATTGATAGAAGTGAATCAAAGTATAAAAAACTATTTGAAAATTCATATTTTATACCTGAACCATTTGCAAAAAAATTATATAAGGAAAATAATACAAATGCACAGATTAGAATAGCTGTTAAAAATTATTCTCAAATTTCTGATAGTTCAATTACTTATAATAATAAAGATATTGAAGATTATTACGAAAAAAACAAGGATAAATTTAAACAAGAAGAATCAAGAGATATTGATTATGTTGTTTTTGATATCAAAGCATCAGAAAAAGATCATGCCAAGATAAAAGAAAATTTTGATGAAACTTATTCTGATTTTCAAAATACTGAAAATGTTAATTCGTTTGTAAATGCAACTTCTGATAACAGATATGATAGCACTTATTATAAAGAAGAAGCTTTGCCGATAGGTATTGCAGAGAAAATTAAAAACAAAGATAGAGGAATTTTTGTTGCACCATATATTGATAATAACGCATATCATATGGCGAAATTAATTGACTTTCAATATCGCCCTGATTCAATGAAAGCAACACATATTTTAATTTCATACCAAGGTGCTTTTAGAACTACTCAAACGAGAACAAAAGATGAAGCAAAAGTTCTGGCTGATAGTTTGATAAAAGTTTTAAAAAGAAATTCAAGCAAAATTGAAAGCTTAGCAAAAGAATTTTCAGAAGATGGTTCTGTAAAAGAAAATAATGGAGATCTTGGTTGGTTTGCAGATCAAGATATGGTTGGACCTTTTAACCAGGCTTGCCTTGATGGCAAAGTTGGAGATATTGCATTAGCTGAAACAATATTTGGATATCATATTATTAAAATTACCGGAAAACAGAAAGCTTCAAAAAAATATCGTGTAGCAATAATTAATAGAGAAATTGAACCAAGTAGCAAAACATATCAGGATGTATATGTTGAAGCCAGCAAGTTTGCAGGTGAAAATACTACAGCCGAAGCTTTCCAAAATGCAGTTGTTGAAAAAGGATTAAACAAAAGATCTGCAACTAATTTAGCTCAGATGTCAAATAATATTGCCGGGATTAATAGCCCGAGAGAAATAATTCGATGGGCTTATAAAGATGGTGTTGAAGAAGGAAATATCTCAAGAATATTTGATATGGACGGTAGTTATATTATTGCAATCGTCACTAAGACAAAAGATAAAGGAGCAAAAAAACTCGAAGACGTTGAGAAAATTGTAACCAGAAGTGTTATTGAAAATAAAAAAGCTGAGTTAATTAAGGATATGATAGCTACTTCAACAGGAAAAAATATTAATGAAATAGCTGCAGATCTCCAAACTGATGTTGATACAGTTGAAAACATTCGTTTCGGATCAGCAAACTTAATAGGTTTTGGTCGTGAACCAGAAGTTATTGGTGAAATTTTCTCTATGGAGAAAAGCAAATTATCAAAGCCAATTCAAGGAAACAGAGGAGTTTATATGGTAATTGTTGATGAAATAACAGAAGCACCGGAAGGAACAAATTATGCTGCTTCTGTTAATCCAATTATTCAGTCTTTCCAGTCAAGAATCAGAAATAATTATTTATACAGATCACTTGAAAACCTTTATGATGTTGAAGATAACAGAATATTATACTATTAAACTGGGTCTGAATCGATAAACAATATTAATAATTGTAAGCAAAAAAAGGGTGCTAAAAAGCATCCTTTTTTTTGCTTTCATTTTATTACAATATAATTCAAAAGCTTTCATTTTTGGATAATTTTATTTCTGCTTGAGCAAGTAATTTTTTTCTGATTACAACATCTCCAATCTCGTTGCATCCAATTTCAAAAATATAAAAAGCAAAATTGTAAAAGCCCAAAGAGAAGACCCTCCATAACTAAAAAATGGCAAAGGAATTCCAATTACCGGAGTAATTCCAATTGTCATTCCAATATTCACAAAGAAATGAAAAAACAAAATGGATGCAAGCCCGTATCCGTAAATACAGGCAAAAGTTGATCGCTGTCGTTCTGCCAACTTTACAATTCTTATCATCAGCCAAAGCAACAAAATTATTACTGTCAGGCTTCCCAAAAACCCCCATTCTTCACCAACTGTACAAAAAATAAAATCGGTGCTTTGTTCAGGAACGAAATCGTATTTTGTTTGAGTTCCTTTAAGGAATCCTTTTCCTGAAAGTCCTCCCGAGCCTATTGCAATTTTCGATTGATTTACATTATATCCTGCTCCATGAAGGTCTTTCTCTATGCCCAACAATACATTAATCCTTTTTTTCTGATGAAACTCCAGAATGTTTTCAAAAGTATAATCAACACTAAATGCAAACATTGACATAAGAATTGATAAACCTATAATAGGTATTAAATTTTTACGGGAACGTTTTAAAATCAGAAAAACCAATAAAGCAAAAGCTGATATTATGCCAATAACAATAAATTTGTTCAACAAAAGAGTTAGAATAAATATTACTGCAATAATTACACCCATAACAAGAATACTCCCAGATAATCCTTTACGGTACAAAACAAGTATAAATGCTGTAAAGACTAATGCGGAACCTGTATCGTGCTGTAATAGGATTAGAAAGGCTGGTACGCCAATTATTATAAGTGCCTTGTAAATAGATTTAAATTTTTTTAGATTTAAATTTCGAGAAGTAAGGAATTTTGCTAAAGCCAGATTAGTTGCAAATTTTGCAAACTCTGCCGGTTGAATTCCAAAACCTCCTATTTGAAACCACGATTTTGAACCTGCTATTTCTTTTCCAAAAAGTAATACACCAATTAATGAAATAATACTTATCCCGTATATTGCATAAGAAAAAGTTAAAAAAAACTTAGCGTCTATCATTAAAATTATTAATCCGAGAATTAGCGAAGCTCCAATCCACATTAATTGTTTCCCGTATTTCTGAGAGATATCAAAAATGTTTTTATGATCTTCGTTGTAGATGGCAGCATAAATATTTATCCAGCCTAAAAAAACCAAAACAAGGAATAAAAAAATTGATACCTTGTCGATATTATATATTCCTTTTTTGTTTCTCAATTTTCAGATCTTTTTTCTTTTATTTCTAATAAGTTAGCATCTAAAATTTTCTTTTCGAACCAGTTGTTTTTTATTTCCGAGTTAAAATATTTCGCTATCATTAATGAAGCAATTGGTGCTGCCCATATTGAACCGAACCCTGCATTTTCAACTATTACAGAAATTGCTATTTGTGGATTATCTTTTGGTGCAAAAGCAATAAACACAGAATGATTCTCTCCAAACGGGTTTTCAGCTGTTCCTGTTTTACCACATATTCTTATGCTATCAATATTATACCATCTTGCAGTTCCGTGCTCCCCTTCATAAACTAAATTTAAACCCTCAATAATAGGCTCAAAATTTGAAGAGTCTATTGTTGTGGTCACTATATCAAAATAATCCTTGCTTGGTGTTCCGATATTTCCGATTGACTTTATTAAATGAGGGATTTTATAGAAACCGCGATTAGCAATTGCTGTAATTACATTTGCCAGTTGCAATGGAGTTAATTCAATTTCACCCTGACCTATTGATAAGGAACGAACAGTTATTGCTTTCCAGCCTTTTTTCCCATAGTATTTGTTGAAATATGATTCTTTTGGAAGATTTCCGGGACGTTGATTAACGAGGTCGTTTTTAATTTTTTTGCCAATGCCGAAACTTGCAACATGTTCTCTCCAGATATTGTATCCTTCTTGGTAAGTTTCAAAATTTTCTCGCTCTGTAATTGATTTAAAAACTTTCCAGAAATAAGGATTACACGATTGTTCAATTGCATGGATAAGATTTAGCGGAGATTCATGATTGTGACTACAAACTATTGGATATGAATTAACACCTTGACAAGAATATTTTGTTTCCGGTTTTATAACACCTTCCTGCAAACCTATTAAACCGATAACACTTTTAAACGTAGATCCCGGTGAATATTGTGCCATTATTGCTCTGTTGAATAATGGCTCAAGAGTGTCGACACTTAATTTGTTGAAATTCTTAGTACGAATACGTCCGATAAGTAAATTCGGATCATAGTTAGGACTAGAAATTAATGCAAGAATTTCGCCTGTAGATGGTTCAATTGCGACAATGCTACCTCGTTTATTTTGCATTAATTTTTCGCCATAAGTCTGTAATCGCGAATCTATTGAAATATATATATTCTTTCCGGAAACTGCGGATGTATCATATTTTCCATCCTGATAACTACCTTTTTCACGATTAAAAACATCTACCATTTTTATTTTAAGACCTTTTTTACCGCGCAATATTTTTTCGTAAGTTATTTCAACTCCACTTTTCCCGATATAATCTCCCTGCTTGTAATAATAATCATTTTTTAATTCCTGTTGATTTACTTCACCTACATATCCTAAAACATGCGCAGCAATAGGATGTTCATATTTTCTTAACGTCCTGGCTTGAACATAAAAGCCAGGATATTTATAAAGTTTTTCTTCAAGAAAAGCATAATCTTCTTTTGAAATTTGTTCAAGAAAAATTGACGGTTTATAATATGAATACTTTTTGGACTCTTTAAATTTTTCAATTAATAATTCCTTATCGATTTTAAGAAGATTACAAAATTCAATAGTATCAATTTCTTTTACTAATCGTGGTGTAATCAATAAATCGTAAACAGCTTCGTTGTAAACAAGTAGCTCTCCGTTTCTATCATAAATAAACCCTCTTGCCGGATATTGTGTTTCGTATCGAAGAACATTTTTGTTTGCATAAAGCTTATAATCATTATCCACAATCTGAATCATGAATAATTTTACTAGAAAAATTACTCCTGTAAGAATAAATATAGAAACAATTACATATTTCCTTTTGGAGTAATTAGTTTTAATCATTTGGCTTCTAAATTCAGTTAAATAAGTTGTAGTACAAAATTAATGATAAATTATTTTGTAAGCAACCAGTATTAAAATTATCAATTTAAGATTTTAGAATTCAAACTTAATAGTTATCAATTTATTGATATCAAGGGATTTCAAAAATTAAAATCACAAATCGAAAAATATTACCTAATAATAAAGTCGGGTGTATGGATTACATTGCTTTTGTTTAAGGCTCTGTCAAGAATATAAAGTTCAAACGAAATTGTATCTGTAGTTAAAAATGGAGACATGATAAATAGTTCAAGTTCCATTTCAATTTCTCCTTTAATGGATTTATTAACACCCTCAGGAGTGAGTATTGGAATGCGTGAATTGAAATTTATTGATGTGTCAGGAAAAATAATTTTCTGTTGTACACCATTTATAATTTCATAAATATCAAGAAAAAAATTGTATTGATATGGTGGAGTGTTTTCTTCGCTGGTTAAACCAATATTGCCATCTCCATCAGTGTACGAAATTGTGAGATATCCAAGAGAGTCGTTTTGTTGAAAGTTAAGTAATGTTGCAAAACTTACAAACTCAATTTGAGGAATAACAGGATATTCTTCGAATTTTGCACAAGAGGAAAAAATAATCAATCCTGAAATTATAATAACCAACGAAATTTTAACTATCCTATTATTCATGTCGTTTTACAATTTTGATTTTTCTTTTATTAAAATTGCTGAAATCATAATCAGTAACAAAAATAAAAAATCATTTAATAAACTATTATTAATTTTGCCTAAAAAATATTATATTATTTACAAAAGTAATTTAATGAACAAGTTTAAAAAAAATATTTTTAATATTAACTCTGCTGAAAAGTTTAACGATTGCGCTATTGATATATTTCACCATCAATACAAATCAAATGAAATTTATAAGAATTTTGTAGATAATATAAAAGTTAATCCTTCGGATGTTAAAATTATTAGTGATATTCCGTTTTTACCTATTGAGTTTTTCAAAACCTTTAAAATAAAAAGTAATAAAAAAATAGCCGAAATAGTATTTTCAAGTAGCGGAACTACCGGAAGTGTTACCAGCAAACATTATGTTACAGATCTTTCGGTTTATCAAGATAGCTTTAGAAAAGCATTTGAACATTTTTATGGAGATGTAAAAAATTATTGTATTCTGGCTTTATTGCCCTCATATCTCGAAAGAGAAGGCTCTTCTCTGGTTTTTATGATTGATGATTTGATAAAAAAATCAGAAAATAAAAATAGTGGCTTTTATCTTTACAATATTGGGGATTTGGTTAGCAAGATTCGTGAAATGGAACATCAGAAAAAGAAAGTAATCCTGTTTGGAGTTTCTTTTGCATTAATTGATTTGATTGAAAAACACACAATTAATGCCCCGAATATAATTATTATGGAAACTGGTGGAATGAAAGGCAGAAAAAAAGAAATTATCAGGGCTGAATTACACAAAAAACTTTGCAACGGATTTGGGGTTCAGTCAATTCATTCTGAGTATGGAATGACAGAATTATTGTCTCAGGCCTATTCAAGCGGGAGTGGAATATATAAAACACCACCCTGGATGAAAATCATAATCAGAGATATTAACGACCCTTTTTCAATAATTGGGGAAAACAAAACCGGTGGAATAAATATTATTGATTTGGCAAATTATAATTCCTGTTCATTTGTTGCTTCACAGGATCTGGGTAAATTATTTAATGATAATTCTTTTGAGGTTCTTGGAAGGTTTGATACAAGTGATATAAGAGGATGTAATTTAATGATTGGCTAAAATTTACTACAAATTATCTTATTTTTTTGATTATTTCCGGTGAGTTATTAATTGGTGAATTAACTAATTCAGAAATTGGATAAGCATCCATCAAT
>CAYOKJ010000021.1:0-29884 GCA_964404485.1 uncultured Bacteroidales bacterium
TTTGTGAAGCAAAATTATTTAGTCGAACTGATCCCGAGCATAGTCGAGGGATCTCTAGGGTTATATTCCCCGCTGCCTGCGGCGGGGAGCTTCATTATTATTCCCGTCCATACAGATGTAAAAAATATTTCAAAATATTTATCAGCAATTTAGAAATTCAACTGGTATAACTCGTTTTACTGTGAAAACATTAACAATAAAATTCATCATATTTTTATTTTGCATAATTATTTGATGTAATTTTGCAACCGATTTAAGAACAGCTTGATTAATAATAATATTGAGTTTATTAAAATTTTAATAATGAGTCAAAAAGAAAAAAATTCCAAAAAGTTATTTGAAGAATTTCCAGCCATTTCAACACAGCAATGGGAAGAGAAAATTAATATTGATCTTAAAGGTGCTGATTACGAAAAAAAGCTATCATGGAAAACCCTTGAAGGATTTAATGTAAAACCATATTACAGAAAAGAAGATCTGGAAAGTTTGAAATATCTTGACACTTTTCCTGATGATTATCCTTTTACAAGAGGAAACAAAAAGAAGAACAACAGTTGGAAAATCAGACAAAATATTAAAGCTACTGATATTGCTTCAGCTAATAAAAAAGCACTTGATATTTTAATGAAGGGTGTTGATTCTCTCGGGTTTTATCTCGACACAAGTAAAAAACCCACTCTCAAAGAAATTGAAAATCTGCTTAAAAATATATACGCCGACAGTGTTGAGCTTAATTATTATTGTGGTGATTATTCATTGGAATTAATCAGAATTATAGATCAGTTAACAAAAAAATACAACCGTGAGCTTGACAAGATATCTGGTTCTGTTGACTTCGACCCTTTTGGACAACTTTTGATAAAAGGAAAATTTGCAGTCTCGGAAGAAAATTCCATCAATAAATGCATAGAAAATTTTAAAGCTGTAAAACATCTTCCAAACTTTAGAACAATTGGTATAAACGGACAGATATTTCGTGCTGCTGGTTCTTCAGTAGTTGAAGAACTTGCTTTTAGTCTTGCAAGCGGAAACGATTATTTAACAAAACTCACAGATAGGGGAATTTCAATTAATGAAATAGCACCACGAATGAAATTTAATTTTGCAGTTGGTTCAATTTATTTTATGGAAATTGCAAAAGTGCGTGCAGCGAGATTACTTTGGGCTAACATTGTAAATGCTTATGGTCCTGAAAAAGCCGGAATCACTAAAATGTATATCCACGCAACTACCTCCAATTGGAATAAATCACTTTATGATCCTTACGTAAACCTTCTCAGAACAACAACCGAATCTATGTCATCAATAATTGGCGGAATTGATTCATTGCAGGTAAATGGTTTTAATTCTGTTTATGAAGAAACAACAGAATTTTCTGAAAGGATTGCACGTAATCAACAAATTCTGTTAAAAGAAGAATCTTATTTTGATAAAATTATTGATCCTGCTGCAGGCTCTTATTATATCGAAAACTTAACTAATTCTATTGCTGAAGAAGCATGGAAATTATTTTTGGAAATTGACGAATTAGGTGGTTATATCAAAGCCGTAAGAAAAGGATTTATCCAAAATAAAATTAAAGAAACATCTAACAAAAAAGATATTGCAATTGCATCCGGTAAATCAGGAATACTTGGCACCAACATGTTCCCAAACACAGGAGAATTTATTGAAAAAGACCTTGATAATTCAGTTTTTGAAGAAACAAATCAAGCATACGAAAATGCTGAATTTGAAACTTTAAAACCTTATCGTGGTACTCAGGCTTTTGAAAGATTAAGATACAAAACTGATTATTATTCAAGAGAAAATAAAAGACCTGTTGTGTTCTTGTTAACTTATGGAAACCTTGCAATGAGAAGAGCAAGAGCTATGTTTTCAACCAATTTTTTCGGTTGTGCCGGATTTGAAATTATCGATAATCAGGGATTTAAATCAGTTAAAAGTGGAATAAAAGCAGCTATTGATAATAATGCTGACATTGTAGTAATTTGCAGTTCTGACGATGAATATACAACTATTGTATCTGAAATTTACGAAGGACTAAAAGGAAAAGCTATCATTGCTGTTGCAGGATATCCAAAATTAATTATCGAAAATCTTAAAGAAAAAGGTATTAAACATTTCATTCATGTTAAATCAAATGTTCTTGAAGATTTGCAAAAAATTCAAGCAGAGCTTGGAGTTTAGTTGCTGGATGCTGGATAACTAACATTCATTAAGAAAAAAAATACTTATGAAAAAAATTTTTGTAATTACATTATTTTGTCTTTTTATCTTCAACTTGACTTTCTGCCAGAATAATGAAAAAAAAGAAGCAAATTTGGATAATGAATTGGTTGCAATTCTTGATACTATTCATACGGAAGACCAAAAATATAGAATGCAAAGTAATGAAATTGAAAAAAAATATGGTTGGAATTCGGATGAAATGAAAGCCCTATGGATAATTATAAATAAAATGGATTCCATTAATTTATTCAAAGTTGAAAAGATACTTGATAATAAAGGTTGGTTAAGTGTCAATATTATTGGAGAACAAGGAAATACAACTTTGTTTTTGGTTATCCAACATTCAGATATTGAAACACAGTTAAAATATCTTCCAATGATGAGAGATGCTGTTAATAAAGGAAATGCGAAACCGGGACAATTAGCCTTTCTTGAAGATCGAGTTGCTTTAGAACAAGGAAAAAGACAAATCTATGGAAGTCAGTTAAGAAGCGACCCTACAAGTGGAGAATATTTTGTATCACCATTAATTGACCCAGAAAATGTTAATAAAAGACGTGCCGAAGTTGGACTTGGCACGATTGAAGATTATATTAAATATTGGGGGTTGACTTGGGATGTAAAAAAACATAAAGAAAGAACTGCTAAAATTGAATTCGAAAAGAAAAAATTAAAAAAATAATTTAGAACTAACAATAGCAAATAACATATAAAAACATGAAACACTCAGTATTGGGGATATAAACAAACAGGAGAATAATTATTAAAACATGTTAATCCTGTTAATCTTGTCAAAAAACTAAAATATGAAACCAAATTTCAAAAATATTAATTTTCAATCTTCACCAAAATCATCATTATCATCAAAAGAATGGGAAAACGAAAACAATACTTCAGCTGATTGGATGACTCCTGAAAGAATACCATTAAAGTCTGTTTTCACAAAAGATGATTTGGAAGGTTTGGAACATTTAAATTATGCTGCCGGAATTCCACCATATTTACGAGGACCATATTCAACCATGTATGTCATGCGTCCATGGACGATTCGTCAATATGCCGGGTTTTCAACTGCTGAAGAATCAAATGCATTTTACAGAAGAAATCTTGCTGCCGGACAGAAAGGACTTTCAGTAGCTTTCGACCTTGCAACACACAGAGGATACGATTCTGATCACAAAAGAGTTGAGGGAGATGTTGGAAAAGCAGGTGTGGCAATAGACTCGATAAAAGATATGGAAATTCTATTTAGTGAAATCCCATTGAATAAAATGTCCGTTTCTATGACTATGAATGGTGCAGTGCTTCCAATACTTGCTTTTTATATTGTTGCAGGTCTCGAACAAGGAGCTTCATTGGAAGAGTTAAATGGTACAATTCAAAATGATATTCTTAAAGAATTCATGGTAAGAAATACTTATATTTATCCACCTCTGCCATCAATGAAAATTATTGCCGACATCTTTGAATTTACATCACAAAAGATGCCTAAATTTAATTCGATCAGTGTTAGTGGTTATCACATGCAGGAAGCTGGTGCTACCGCCGACCTTGAACTTGCATACACTTTAGCTGACGGACTTGAATATTTAAGAGCCGGTGTTAATGCAGGAATGGATATTGATTCTTTTGCTCCTAGGATTTCATTTTTCTGGGCTATAGGAATGAATCATTTTATGGAAATTGCCAAGATGCGTGCAGCACGTATGCTCTGGGCTAAAATCGTAAAAAAATTCAATCCTAAAAATCCAAAATCTCTCACACTCAGAACTCATAGTCAGACTTCTGGTTGGAGTTTAACGGAACAAGATCCTTTTAATAATGTTGCCCGAACTTGTGTTGAAGCAATGGGTGCAGCGCTTGGTCATACTCAATCCTTACATACAAATGCCCTTGATGAAGCAATTGCATTACCAACTGATTTTTCAGCACGTATCGCACGTAACACTCAAATATATATTCAGAACGAAACTGATATTTGTCGCTCTGTCGATCCATGGGCAGGTTCTTATTATGTTGAAACATTAACTAATGAAATAGCTAAAAAAGCATGGAAATTAATTGAGGAAGTTGAAGAACTTGGCGGAATGGCAAAAGCTATTGAAACTGGTTTACCAAAAATGAGAATTGAAGAAGCTTCAGCAAGAAAACAAGCAAGGATCGATTCTTATAAAGATACAATTGTTGGGATAAACAAATACAGGCTTGAAAAAGAAGACCCACTAGAAACATTAGAGGTTGACAACACTTCTGTGAGAGAATCTCAAATTAAGAGATTAAAACAATTACGTGAAGAAAGAAATAATGATGAAGTTCAGGAGGCATTAAATTCAATAACTAAAGCATGCGAAACAGGGAAAGGTAATCTTTTGGAATTATCCATTGATGCAGCAAAAAAACGTGCTACATTAGGCGAAATATCTGATGCATGCGAAAAAGTATATGGGAGGTACAAAGCAGTGATAAAATCAATTTCAGGAGTTTATTCTTCAGAATCAAAAGGCAATAAAAATTTCAAAAAAGCTTGTGATATGGCTGATGAATTTGCCAAATTAGAAGGACGCCGACCCAGAATTATGGTCGCCAAAATGGGACAGGATGGTCACGACCGTGGCGAAAAAGTAGTTGCAACCGGTTTTGCAGATATTGGATTTGATGTTGATATCGGACCTTTATTTCAAACACCTGACGAGGCAGCTCAACAAGCAGTTGAAAATGATGTTCATATTCTTGGCGTTTCAAGCCTTGCAGCCGGACATAAAACTCTTGTTCCTCAGGTAATCGAAGAATTAAAAAAACACGGAAGAGAAGATATTATGGTTATTGTTGGTGGTGTTATACCTCATCAGGATTATGATTTCCTCTATAAAGCCGGAGCAATTGCTATTTTTGGACCAGGAACAATTATTACCAAAGCAGGTATTAAAATGTTGGAAATTCTTATTAAATCAAGAAAATAAAATTATTTCGATTTTTAATAGACAGAGACGTTGCAATGCAACGTCTCCACAATATAAATTGCAATGCAACGTCTCCACAATATAAATTGCAATGCAACGTCTCCACAATATAAATTGCAATGCAACGTCTCCACATACATAAATTTTTACATAATAAATCCTGTTTAAAAATCAATCACAAAATTTATCCTCATTCCAATTTTTTGGATTATTCAGAATATAATTTTGAATTCGTTTAAACGATTTATTATCTCTGATAATGTGATCATGAAATCGCGCCTGCCAATCAAAATCTTTTAAAATAATATGTGCATCTCTGGTAACTGCAAATTTATATGAACGCAAAATGCTGGATAATGAACCAGATTTGGGCGATATTTTTGACATGAATTTATTTTTACCGGTTTCACCGGATAATATCGTGGAATCGGTGGGCGGGATATTGTTTGGCGGGATATTGTTTGGTGGGATATTAATTGATGGATTATTGTTAGAGACGTTGCATTGCAACGTCTCTACGCAATCATCATCGCAATCATCATCGCAATCATCTACGTAATCATCATGGAAACCATCATCGAAATTTTCATCGCCATTTCCATCATTATTTGCGTTTTTATTATTAATTCGATCTGGATTATCAATAATAATTATGCCATGAATATGATTTGGCATTGCAATAAATGCATCTAATTTTACAAATTGAAAATGTTCTGGAATTTCATACCAAAAATGTTCTGCTATTTTACCAATTTCAGACAGAATCATTTTTTTATTCATAATCTCACCAAAAAAATGTTCACGTTTATATGTGCATATGGTTATAAAATATGCAGCATTAGAACGATAATCCCAATTAGGACAACGAGAAGATTGAATACGATATTTACCCCTGAATTTTTCAGACATAATATATTTATCAATTTACTTTTCAACCGGATCCCATTCAGCAAAATGATCGGTAACAACATTAGTTTTGGGATCAGTAATGTAAGATTCATTGGAATTATATGTCCAGCCCATAGTTTCAGAGCCACCACCACTTTCTGTTGTAATTAAAAATCTATTGGCAAGATGCCCGAAATAATTTGCTTGATGCCGTGGAGAATTACTATCACCACCACTTGGGTCAATTGGTATCCAACCATATCCCGGAAGGAAAACTTCAACCCAACGGTGAAAAACGTCATCCAAACTTGCATAGTCGCCTCTAATAACTACCGAGCCAACATATCTTGCAGGTAATCCTGCAGCACGGCACATTGCAATATAAACAAAAGAATATTCGGAGCAAGAACCATTCCCACGCTCGAGAACTGTAGGAGCAGTATTCCAACCACCCTGCATTTCATAATACATATTTTGAATCAAGTAATTGTACAATTTACGAGCCATCCAGTAAGGATTTTTTTCACCTTTCAAGGCTGCTTTCACAGCAGATTGTATTATAGGATTTTTATAATCATACTTCTCATTATCTTCGAGATATTTATCTGTAATCCTTTTCGGAATATCTTTAATAGTGCCAACATTTTCAGGGTAAATAAAATACCTTACTTCATAAGTTGTTACCTCAGTTTTCATTTCGGCATTTCTGTTTTCTCCTGCTTTTATATTTTCAAAATGAAAATGAGCAGTTTTTTGATCCCAGTGGTCTTCAATAAAATCAATTGGTTTTGTAATAAATTTACATTTTCCATGAATTTCCTGTGTATCACGATCTTTAGGAATAGCAATATGAACATCGATTGATTTAACAGTCCCCGGTCCAAAATTTGTTATTCTGTGATTATAATTAACGAAAGATTTATGAGCATTTGTTCTTCGAAATTTTTCTCCGTCTCTTATCTTCAATTCAAATATTTTATCACTTTGATAATCGGCGGCCCAAAGATTTGTTCCGTCAAAACACAATCCCCTGGTATATTCTCCAGGTGCATCAGCAACAATTAAAACGGTACCTGTTTCCGGATCAATCATATAAATTTCGTTTGTGATCCTGTCAGAAACCCAAAGATTTGTTCCATCAAAAGTCAATCCGCGAGGATCACCTGCCGGTGCTTTAAACGACCTGATTGTTGTTCCATCATCAGGGCTAAATTGAATAATTTCATCAGAATGATTATCCACACACCAAAGATATTTTCCATCCCATGTTAATCCCCTTGGCGTGGATGAAGGTGCAATAATAGTTTTCAGAAGTGTTCCATCTTTTGGGTCAACGCGAAAAATTTTTCCGCTATAATTTTCCGATAATGGAATCCCACCCTTAACATCAACACTCCAGAGTGCTTCACCATCCCATGCAAGTCCCATTGGCCAATATGCAGGAGCTTCGATACTTCTAATAACTTTTCCAGTTGTCGGATTGATACAAAATAATTTTGCTTCTTTTCTGTCAGCAATCCAGATATTTTTTCCGTCAAAAGTCATCCCTGTTGGAAAATCTCCCGGGCTTTTAAACGATTTAATAATTTCGCCGGTGTAGGAATATGAATTTTTGACTATAAAAGCTAAAATCACAAATGTGATTAACAATATTCTTGATAGTTTGTTTTTCATTTTATTGAATTTTTATTGAATATGTTTATTAAAAAATAAAAATAACTAAGCATTTTTATGTTAGTTACCTTTTTGTTTTACAATTTTTTCATTTTACTTAATTCATTAGAGAAGGAAAATTCTAATAATCCAAATTCTGCTGAACTTTTAATTCCATTGAATTAAGTTCAAGTGCAACAAGGTTTCCAAATCCTTCTCTTCTATCCATATAAGAACCATTATCAAGATCAATAAATCCATAAGAAGAATTCTTTACACTCGAATAAATAAACTCAAGACTTACCGGAACATGCCCGTGAATAACCAATCTATTGTTTATCATTTCCGGTTTAACCTGATAATCTCTTAACCAAAGCATTGCACGTTTATCCAAAAATGGATCTGTTATATTAAAATTTAATCCAGCATGAACAAGAACAACATTATCAAGTTTAATATAATATTCCAGATTTTTAAACCATTTCACATATTTTTCAGGAAGGTTTTTTAATGACTGTATTCCAAAACTTTCCATAGTTTTTCTACCACCAAGTTGCTCCCATTCTTTTTTAATAAAATTTTTTGTCTTAAACCCAAGAACTCTTTTTCGATTAATTTCTTCTCCATAAGCTCTAAGAAGATAATCTTCGTGATTACCCATTAACAATCGGATATTATATTCTTCCTCCTGAAGTTTCATTATATGATCAATAATCTCTTTTGAGCCTGGACCTCTGTCAATATAATCCCCAAGAAAGTATATCTCGTCATTCTTCGAAGGATTTATCTGTTGTTCAATTAAAGCCTGGTAAGTTTTAAAGCATCCGTGGATATCGGGTATTACCCATCTTTTTTGCATCAATTTTTTTATTAGTTAATGTTTTAGAAAATATTTTACAAATATACTAAAATGTTTAGCCTTACTATTTTAAAAATAAAGATTATTGAAAAATTAATAAATTTAAACTGAGTTATTTTAATTCATAATTTTGCATCAGAAAAACAAATAAACAAAATGACTGATACAAAAAAAGCAATACTGATAATTCTCGACGGTTGGGGAATTGGAGATAAAAGTAAGAGTGATGTGATTTTTAAAGGAAACACTCCTTATATTGATAAACTAACAGCGAGTTATCCTCATTCACAATTAATAACTTCAGGTAATGCTGTTGGTTTACCAGAAGGACAAATGGGAAATTCAGAAGTGGGGCATTTGAATATTGGTGCCGGAAGAGTGGTTCACCAATATCTTGTAAAAATTAATAATGATATTAAAGACAATAGCATTGAACAAAATCTACAGTTGGTTAAAGCATTAAATTATGCTAAAGAAAACAATAAAAATGTTCATTTTCTTGGATTAGTTTCAGATGGTGGAGTTCATTCATTAAACAAGCATCTTTATAAACTTTGCGACATGACCGGAAATTATGCGCTAAAAAAGGTATTCATACATGCCTTAACTGATGGTCGTGATACCGATCCCAAAAGCGGATATGGATTTATTAAGGAACTAGAAGAACAAATTGCAGGATCAAATGTAAAAATAGCTTCTTTGATTGGAAGATATTACACAATGGACAGAGATAAGCGTTGGGAAAGAATAAAAGAAGGTTACGACTTAATTGTTAAAGGCAAAGGAAAGAAAAGCAGAAACATTTTGAACTCTATTCAGGAATCATATAATGCAGGAATAACAGATGAATTTATTAAACCTATTGTTGCTGTTGATAAAAATAATAATGCTGTTGGAACAATAGAAAAAGATGATGTGGTTATTTGTTTTAATTTCAGAACTGACAGACTAAGACAAATTACAACTGCACTCACTCAAAAAGACATGCCGGAATACGGCATGAATACAATTGACCTGAATTATTACACCATGACCAATTATGACGAGTTATTTAAAGGGGTAAAAATAATTTATGACAAAAAAAATATAATAAATACACTTGGTGAATATTTATCAAAGTTAGGGAAAAAGCAAATCAGGATTGCCGAAACTGAAAAATATGCCCATGTTACTTTTTTCTTTTCCGGTGGCAGAGAAAAAGAATTTAAGAACGAAAAACGAATAATGGTGCCATCACCAAAAGTTGCAACCTATAACTTACAACCTGAAATGAGCGCCTACCTTGTGAAAGACAAAATTGTTGAAGAACTAAAAAAGCAAGAAGCAGATTTTGTTTGTCTGAATTTTGCAAATGGCGACATGGTTGGTCATACAGGAATTTATCAAGCAATTTTAAAAGCCGTTGAAATCGTTGACAATTGCGTTAGTGAAGTAGTTGAAACTGCAAAAGATAATAATTATTCTGCTTTGATAATTGCAGATCATGGCAATGCCGATCATGCAATCAATAAAGATGGATCTCCAAACACAGCTCATTCTACTAATCCTGTTCCTTGTATTTTGGTTTCGGATGAATACAAAAAAATTAATAACGGAATTTTAGCCGATGTTGCTCCTACCCTTTTGAGTTTAATGAAAATAGAAATTCCTGAGGAAATGACAGGAAAATCATTAATTTAGCCCGTTTTATTTAAATGATTAAATAAATAGATTTTGTATTTAAAAAAGACACCATATCTTATAAAACTTTTTTCAAATAAGAATTTGATTTGGAATTTTAAATCTGTTGATAAATCAATTTATTTAACTTTTGATGATGGACCAACGCCTGGTATTACTGAGAAAGTTTTAACTATCCTTGATAAATTTAATGCAAAAGCCACATTTTTTTGCTTAGGAAAAAATGTTAAAGATAATCCTGATATATTTCAAAAAATAATAACTCAAGGGCATAGTGTTGGAAATCATACATTCAATCATTTTAACGGTTGGAAAACTAATGAAGATGAATATTTGTTAAATATCAAAAAAGCAGAAAAATATATTTCTTCAAATCTTTTCAGACCTCCGTACGGAAGAATAAAAAAATCACAAATACAAAATATAAAAAACAAATATAAAATAATATTATGGACAGTATTGTCAGGCGATTTCGATAAAAATATTTCAAAAGAAAAATGCCTAAGCAATGTAATTAACTACGCACAAAAAGGATCGATAATAGTTTTTCACGACAGTATAAAAGCAAAAGAAAAGATACTCTTTGCTTTACCTGAGGTATTAAAATATTTTTCAGATAAAGGTTTTTCTTTTGAAAGAATACAAATATAAATTTATCTGAATGAACTCAAATAATTTTTTTTCATAAGTTTGTGTGATATTTATATGAAATATGATTTATATTCGTTCATTAAACAAAAATTAAAATTGAAAATACGCTCGATTTCAATACAATTATTTTTCTATTTTGCTACAGTTTTTCTTGTTACAAACTGTGCAAATCCAGTCACCCCAACTGGTGGCCCAAAAGATGTTAGTCCTCCTGAGCTTATAAATAGTGAGCCATTAAACTACTCAACAAATTTTGTGGCAGAAAAAATTAAACTCAAATTTAATGAATTTATCGAATTTGATGAAGCCAACAAACAACTTCTTGTTTCGCCACCTCTGGATAATAAACCGGAATTTAAAATCAGAGGAAAATCATTGATCATTGAACCACAAGATAAATTAAAGCAAAACACTACTTATACTCTGTTTTTTGGTGATGCAATAAAAGATATCACTGAAAAAAACCCTCTTCTGAATTATCAATATGTTTTTGCAACGGGAGCAACACTTGACTCTCTAACAATTAAAGGGAAAGTACTTGATGCTTTTAATCTTCAACCCGAAGTTGAAGAAGTTTTTGTTATGCTATATCTTGATATTAACGACACAATTCCATTTGATTCTATTCCATATTTCTCAAGACCCTATTATATTGCAAAAACTGACGATAAAGGTAATTTTCAGTTAAAAAACCTCAAAATTGGAGATTACAAAATATTTGCACTTAAAGATGCAAACAGCAATTATCTATATGATCTGCCAAACGAAGAAATAGCCTTTCTTGACAGCTTAATTATACCTGAGTTTTTCAAAACTTTTGTTGTTTCTGACAGCTTATTAAATGACACTATAATGAATGAAGCAACAAAAGACAGTTTGATTAAGTTGGAAATGGGGATTGATTCAATAAATAAATCACAAAATTTAAATTTTTATAATCTTTATTTATTCGACGAAATTGATTCAACTCAACGATTAAATAAAGTCGAACTTGTAAAAGAGGGACAAATAATATTTGTGTTTGAATTCCCAACTGAAGATTTAAAAATTGGAACATTAAACTACGAATTTGGAAAAGACTGTCAGAAATTTGAAAATTTAAACCAGGGGAAAGATACAATGACTTTCTGGCTTTCGAAAAACTATCCCGACACACTTTTATTTATAATCAGCCAGGATACTTTAGTTTTCGACACCACAGAAATAGTGCTTTTTAAGGAGAAAAAAGAAATACAAGAAATTGATGAAGATGAAACTCCCGAAAAGCTTCCCGCAATAAAATTCGAAACAAACATAAATGGCGACAAATTAGATCTTAAAAAAAATCTTAACCTTGAATTTGCTCGTCCTTTAGACAAATATGATTTTAGCAAACTTCTTTTAATCATAAAAGAAACCGATACTATTATACCAAAAGCATCATTTTCTGATTCTCTGAAAATGAATTTGTTTATTGACGAAAAGTTTGAGGAAGGCGAAGAATACGAATTATTTTTTCCCGATTCTGTTTTTACTGATATAATGGGATACAGCAACGATACTGTTTCATTACATTTTCAAATTAAAGAATCTAATGATTACGGAGCAATACAAATTACTTTGTCAAACATAAAAAGCGAAAGCATTTACATTCTACAAATTTTGGACGACAGGGAAAAGATTCTTCAAAAAATCTCTGTTACTGAAGCAGGAATAATAAATCTGGAATACTTTAATCCGGGTACTTACAAATTAAAGCTTATTCTGGATACAAATAAAAACGGAAGATGGGATACTGGTGATTATATGAAAAAGATTCCTCCCGAAAAGGTTTACTATTTTAATAAAGATATTGAAGTTCGTGCAAATTGGGATATTGAAGAAATTTGGGAATTATAAAACATTCTGATCTAATTAAAAAAACACTTCGCAGTAAACTACGAAGTGTTTTTTTTTGAACTACCATGCTTAAGAGCTATTGAGAAATCAAATAGGAATTTCTTTCAATACAATGTTGAGCACCGAAGTTTTAAACTTATTTATCCTGATAAGCTACGCTAATGTTATTTGTTCAATTTACAAATTTCTAAGCTTCATCACATCTATTGATACAATCAATAATATCAATAAGAGCCGTTGTTTTTAAAGAATAAAAAATCATCTTTCCATCTCTCTTTGATTCAAGAATTCCTTTAGTTCTTAAAATG
The DNA here is from genome assembly GCA_964404485.1 of uncultured Bacteroidales bacterium. Classification (GTDB taxonomy): domain Bacteria; phylum Bacteroidota; class Bacteroidia; order Bacteroidales; family JAIORY01; genus JAIORY01. Next base: position 13,110 of record CAYOKJ010000021.1, read on the forward strand.
TTAAGATGATGAGAAGTAGCGGCTTGCTCAATTCCTAAACTTTCATACAGTTGTGTAACATTCATTTTCTCTCTTACACTTAAAAGATCAATAATAGCAATTCTCATTGGATGTGCAATAGATCTAAGTCTGCTTGCAGCTCTTTCCAGTTTTTCTACGTTGAGTTTTGGTTTCATTTTTATAAATATTTGTTATAAATTTCAAATTCATTTCTTACAAAGATATACAAATTTAAATATAAAACAAATTTAAATATATGTATATTATAAAATTTTCTAATGTTATTTTGTATTGCGTTGATTATCTGTACTTATGAATGAGCTAAATTTAAACTAATTTTCAAACAAAGAGGCAAATTCAAATTTTGTTCCATCAAATAATCCTTTATCACTTAATTTTATTTCAGGTATAACCAGTAATGCCATAAAAGACAAAGTCATGTATGGAGCATTAAGTTTCGAACCGAGTTGTTTTGCTTTTTTGTCAATCTTTTCGTAATCAGCAGCAACTTTATAGGCATCATTATTAGACATTATTCCTGCAACAGCTAATGGCAAAACCATACTATCATTTTCATTTACAACTGAAACACCACCTTTCTCTTTTACAAGTAAATTTATCGCTTTTACAATATCTTTATCACTTACACCAACTGCCACAATATTGTGGCTATCGTGAGCCACAGTTGAAGCAATTGCTCCATTCTTAAATCCAAAATTTTTAATAAATCCTATTGCTGGTTTTGAGTTTTCATAACGATTTAATACCACAAGTTTCAATATGTCATTTTCAACATCACTTACAATATTATTTTCGAAGATTTTAGGAACACAAATAATTTTACTAGTAACAAGCTGTCCCTCCAGTGCTTCAATAACTTTTATTTTTTTCTTATCCGGATAAACAACAAGATCATCAACAGAAATTTGAGAGGCATTAAAATTATTTGGAGTATCTTCATTAACTGATTTTATTAAAGATTTTCCCTTTTCTGCAACTTTTTCACCATTAATATATGTTTCCAATACATTGAAATCATCAAGATTATCAATAATCACAAAATCCGCATTATCACCTTCCTGAAGCAAGCCCACATCAAGTTTGTAATGTTTTACCGGATTATAAGTACAAGTTCGTAAAACTTTTATAGGATTATAACCACATTTTATTGCACGCTTAACAAGTTCATTAATATGCCCTTTTTCCAAATCATTGGGATGTCGATCGTCGGAACAAAACATTACTTTATCAGAATATTTTTCCATCAAACTTATCAAGGCATTGAAATTTTTCGCTGCGCTACCTTCTCTAATTTGTATAAACATTCCATGTTTTACTTTATCCAGAGCTTCTTCCAGAGTAAAACATTCGTGATCGGTAGAAATACCTGCTAAGATATACTTTTCAGCATCTTTACCTTTTACTCCCGGAGCATGACCATCAACAGGTTTTTTATATTTTTTTGCCAAGGCTATTTTTTTCAACACTTCTTCATCATCAAATAAAACCCCCGGGAAATTCATCATTTCTGAAAGGTATTTTATTTCATCCATTTTCAGTAATTCTTCTGTTTCAGTAATTCCAAGAGCAGCACCGGAAGTTTCAAAAGGAGTTGCAGGTACGCAAGATGAAGCTCCAAAATAAAACTTAAAAGGAACTTTTTTCCCGTTTTCTATCATATATTTTATTCCTTTAATCCCAAGCACATTTGCTATTTCGTGAGGATCGGAAACCGTTGCAACAGTTCCATGAGTGACCGCCAAGCGTGCAAATTCTGAGGGTATTAGCATTGAACTTTCAACATGGATATGTGAATCTATTAAGCCCGGAATAATATATTTTTCATTATTGTTTTTTTCTTCTTTTACAGAGATGATTTTTCCTTTCTCAATAATAATAGTTCCCTCAAATATTTTTTGACTAACAATATCAACGATTTTTCCTGAGATAATTTGTTGCTTTTTCATATTAAATTTTTTATTGATCTTCTGAAGTACTTGCATTTTGTTTTATCTTCAACAAAAATAATCAATTTTAAAATCAATTACTATATTTTCTACTACTTGCTCTATTAAAATCTAATAATATGGTTTTTTTTTGACTTTATTGATGTTGCAAAATATTATTTTACCAAGAGCACATAAAAGCAATTTTTTTATAAAATATTTATTCTCTTTTTACCTCTTCCTTCGGCAAATATTCTTATAATTGCATGGAAAATTTTTAAAGCAAAACATTAATTAAAATGAAAAAATTATTAAAATATTCAGTATTAGTTTTTTTGGTTTCATGCCTTGGTTATTCTTCTTTTTCACAAGACAAGTTATTAACTTATAAAGATGCCGTTTGGATGAATCCTGAAATTTATCCTGCTTCAATAAGTCAGTTAAAATGGATTGGTGATAAAAATAAATTTTCTTATGTTGATAAAAACAAATTAATTTCGGGCTGGGCATCTTCAACAAAAAGAGATACAATTTTAAGTGTTGATCAAATTAACGCAGCTCTCACTAAGATTAAAAATGATTCAATAAAACGATTTCCAAGAATAAGTTGGCTTGATAATAATTCATTTAGGTTTTATCAAAAAAATAAATTGCTGGTTTTTGATATGTTGCTCAATTCTGTAAAAATTGTAAACGAGACTGAAGAAAAAGCATCAGGAAAAGACCTCGAAAAAACCAACTATGGAATAGCCTACACAATTGATAATAATTTATTTGTTGCTCTAAACAACAAACAAATTCAAATTACAAATGACGATGACAAAGGAATTGTAAACGGGCAATCTGTTCATCGAAGCGAATTTGGAATTACCAAAGGAACTTTCTGGTCTCCCAAAGGAAATTATTTGGCTTTCTACAGAATGGATGAAACTATGGTTACAGATTATCCATTAGTTGACATAAACAACAGAATAGCAAAATTAGACAACAAAAAATATCCAATGGCCGGAATGAAAAGTCATCAGGTTACACTTGGAATTTTTAACATAATAACAAAGGAAACAACATTTGTAAAAACCGGAGAACCCCTTGAACAATATCTTACAAACATCAGTTGGGGACCGGATGAAAAATATATTTATATCGCCGTTTTAAACCGTGATCAAAATCATCTAAAACTAAATCAATATGATGTAAAAACAGGCGAATTTGTTAAAACTCTTTTTGAGGAAAAAAATGATAAATATGTTGAACCTGAAAATGGAATGACTTTTTTGAAAACCAATAAAGATCAATTTCTTTGGTTCAGCGAAAGAGATGGATATAATCATTTATATTTGTTTAACACAGATGGTCAATTAATCAAGCAAATTACAAAAGGCGATTGGGTTGTAACCGGAATAATAGGGTTTGATAAAAACGAGAAAAATTTACTTTTTTCTTCAACAAAAGAAAGTCCGCTCGAAAATGGTATTTATTCAGTTAATATGAAATCAGGGAAACTTGTAAAAATTAGTCAAGCAGAAGGGACTCATCATGCTTCGTTTAGCAAAAGCGGAAAATTTTTAATTGATGTGTACAGCAATTTTGATGTTAGCCGTGAATATAGAATTCTTGATAACAAAGGAAAAACAAGACAGATATTACTTGAAAGCTCTGATCCTGTTAAAGATTACAATCTTGGCGAGACAGATGTGTTTACAATCAAAAATAAAAATAATGATGAACTTTATTGTCGATTGATAAAACCTATGAATTTTGATAAATCAAAAAAATATCCCGTAATAATTTATGTATATGGTGGACCACATGCGCAAATGATAACAAACTCCTGGCATGGAGGAGCAGGACTTTATTTGAATTTACTAGCTCAAAAAGGATACTTGGTTTTCACTCTTGATAACAGAGGTTCGGCAAATCGTGGTTTTGAATTTGAAAGTTCAATTTTTAGAAATGTTGGAACTGTTGAAATTGAAGACCAGATGAAAGGTGTTGAATATTTAAAATCTTTACCTTTTGTTGATGCTAGTAGAATTGGTGTTGATGGATGGAGTTATGGTGGGTTTATGACAGTTTCTATGCTTTTGAAAAATCCGGGTGTTTTTAAAGCAGGTGTTGCCGGAGGACCTGTTATCGACTGGAAATTTTATGAAGTAATGTACGGCGAAAGATATATGGACACTCCCGAAAGTAATCCTGACGGATATAAAAATGCTTGTCTGCTTAATTATGCAAAAGATTTGGACAGCAAATTATTGATAATACACGGCACAAACGACGCAACAGTTGTTTGGCAAAACAGCCTTTCTTTTGTAAAGAAATGTGTTGACGAAGGTATTATGCTTGATTATTTTGTATATCCGGGACATGGTCATAATGTAAGAGGAATAGACAGAACACATTTATACAAAAAGATTGTTCAATATTTTGATGACTTCTTGAAATAGAAGAAAAAAAATTCTTTATAAAACCCAAACGTCATATTTTTTATGGCGTTTTTTTTATGAGGGAAAGTGATCTTATTTGCTGATGATCTTAAAGCAAAATTAAAGCTCGATGTGTAGTTCATTGGGATTTGTTTATTTTCTGAGATTTGTTTTTTGAAGTTAGCTTATTTACTTTTGCTTTTTAAATAATCGGGGAGTAGCGCAGTCCGGTAGCGCACTACGTTCGGGACGTAGGGGTCGCGGGTTCAAGTCCCGCCTCTCCGACTTTTATGCTGTTAAATTTTAAATATCTAATCTGAAATTTTAATCCTAAATTGTTTGAGCTACTGATTAGTAATATTGTATTTTCCTCTTGATAATGTTAATAACTTAAAAATTAATTTGCATCACCAGTACAATTCTTCTATCTTTGTTTGTTAAACCAAACCGAAATTAAAATGAAAAAGATCGTAAAAGCCTTATTTACAGGATTGTTTATTTTGTTTGCAACTAACTTTTCTTTTGCACAATGCACACCCGGAGATGTAATAACTTGTCCTGATATTGAAAATAACGGGCAAATTTGTCCCGATACTTTGCCTGGTCTAACACAGGGAATATTTTACAGCGAATCAGTTACTATTTTACCTCCACCGGAAGTTGAGGTTATCCCTGGTTTTCCGGTACCTCTACATCACATTCAAATTAAGGACATTGAAAATCTTCCTCCCGGAATAGGATGGATTTCTAATGACCCTGATACTGTTTTTATGGTAGGTACTTATTATTGCATTTTACTCGATGGTACTCCAACAGATACGGGAGCTTATTTTTTAAAAATTGTTGTTGATGCCTATATACCTGGTTTTGGTGGTTCTGATCCTGTATTCCTTGGTACTACAATAGATTCTACATCAGTGTTATTAACTGTACTTGAAAGCCAAGGTAATATAATTGAACCCGAATATGGTGATTTGTGTTTTATAAGTGCTATACCCAATCCCTTTTCAGGGAATACAGAAATCAAATTTTTTACCAAAGAAAAATCCGAAATTGAATTTTTTATTTTTGATCTTGTTGGCAAACAAATTCACAGACAATCATTGTTTGTTTCAGCAGGAGAAAATTCAATACATTACGATGGAAGTGATCTTCCTAAAGGGATGTATATATTTTCTGTTTCCGGTAAAACCTCCAGATTTACAAATACTTTTATTAAAATTGATTAGTGGTTTTGTAATTATTATTTTATTTACAATTATTCATATTTAGTGGATTTAATAATTATTGTTGAATTGGGAAATAACAGGAATAATGAAAATCAATTACTTTATATGTTTTTATATTTTCATAATATTTCAAAGTTTTACTCAAACTTTCGGGTTTTAACTATTAACTTTAAATTAAAAGAAATATGAAAACCGGATTTTTTTTCTCTTTTGTTTTATTGTTTTTCAATCTTACTTTGCTTGCTCAGCAAACAAGTGTGAGCGGGCATATTATCGACTCGAAAACCGGTGAAAGTCTTTTTGGAGTTAATATTGTTGTTGATAGTACTTCAGGTGGAGTTTCTGATATTAATGGTAATTATTATCTGAAAGTTGATCCCGGAAAACATATTTTGAAATTTTTATTTATGGGTTTTTCTCCTCAAACCAGAAAAGTAAATATTGCTTTTTCTGAAGATAAAGTTTTAAATATTCAACTGAGGACAAATTTACATAATCTCGATATGGTAGTAGTTTCAGCAGGAAGATATCAGCAAAAACTTTCTGAACTTACTGTATCTATGACTGTAATAAAACCTGATTTTATTGAAAACACAAATACAGCAAGTCTCGAAAAAAGCCTTAACATGATACCAGGAGTGGAGGTTATGGACGGGCAAACAAGTATTCGTGGAGGCAGTGGATATAGTTATGGTGCAGGCAGCCGTGTAATGTTTTTAGTCGACGGTTTGCCGATTATCACCCCTGATGCAGGTGATGTTAAATGGGGTTTTTTACCTGTTGAAAATATCGATCAGATTGAAGTTCTTAAGGGTTCATCCTCAGCTTTGTACGGTTCTTCTGCATTGAATGGTGTTGTTAATATCAGAACAGCCAATCCGAAAAATAATCCCGTCACAAAAATTCAATCCTTCGCCGGATTATTTATGAATCCGAAAAGGAAGGAATTAATTTGGTGGGGAAAAGAAAGACCGTTTTTTACAGGTGCAAGTGCTTTTCATTCCCGGAAGATGGGAAATATTGATCTCACCTTTGGTGCTAATGCTTTTCAGGATGCAGTTTACAGAACTGAAGAACACGAAAAAAGAATGCGAATGAATGTTAATTTCCGTTACCGGGATAAAAAAATTAAAGGACTTTCTTACGGAATAAACACAAACATTATGCATCAGGATGTGTCGGATTTCTTTATCTGGATTAATGCCGACTCAGGCGCTTATCAGCAAAAAAATGATGTTATAACACCAAGTAAAGGTTTCCGCTTTAATGTTGATCCATACGTTATGTATTTCGATAAAAATGGGAACAAACATAGTTTTAAAACACGATATTTCAGAAATTCAAATAATTTTAAAGATAATCCTGATAAAAATAATGCCTCAAATCTTTTTTTCGGAGAATATCAATTTCATCGTGAATTTAAAAACAAACTGATTTTAACATCCGGTATTTTATCGTCTTATGCAAATGTTGTTTCAAATCTTTATGGTGACCATTTCAGTAAAAACGCAGCTATTTATTCTCAAATTGACAAGAAGTTTTTTGACAAATTTGGAGTTTCTTTTGGTTTCAGATGGGAGACATATAATCTCGATAATTTAGCATCAGGCTCAAAACCGGTAATTAGGACAGGATTAAATTATCAGCTTGCCGATGCTACTTTTATACGGGCTTCTTTCGGACAGGGTTATCGTTTTCCTTCAATTGCCGAAAAATATACTTCAACAAGTCTTGGAAGTATTAACATTTTTCCAAATCCTGATTTGAACCCTGAAACAGGGTGGAGTGCTGAACTTGGAATAAAACAAGGAATTGAGTTTGGAGAATGGAAAGGATTTTTTGATGCCGCCGGATTTTTAAATAAATATCATGATATGATAGAATTTACATTTGGTCTTTACAAACCCGATTCGGTGCAAATTCCAACAATTCATCATCTTGGATTTAAATCATTAAATGTAGGAAATGCAATAATTTCAGGATTTGAGCTTAACTTTACCGGTGGAGGAAAAATCTTAAATATTCCAATCACGATGTTCACTGGATATACATACACTTATCCATTAAACATGAATACTGATAGCTTAAATGAATTTCTTAAATATCGTTTTTTGCATTCTGTAAAAGGAGATATTGAGTTAGATTTTCATAAAATCAAAACAGGGATTAGTTTCAATTATCATAGTTTTATTAAAAATATTGATGAGGCTTTTGAGGATCCGGTTATTCTTGGAATGCCAATTTTCCCGGGGCTAAAAGAATATCGTCAGAAACATAATAAAGGTAATTTTACTTTGGATCTCAGATTTTCATATCAAATCAGTTTCTCCTCAAAAATATCATTAATACTAAAAAATGCTCTTAATAACGAAAACATGGAAAGACCTGGCGATATCCAACCACCGAGAAATCTTGCGCTTCAGTATTTGTTGAGATTGTAAATTATCTGTGTATCCGCGTTCGCATTTTTTCACTTCTTAAATCGTTAATCGATGTTCGATATTCGACATTCTGTTTTATAATTTTATAATTTTTATAATAAAGTACAGATTAGAACTTGGATTTCTAATTTGTACTTTTTGTATTTACAGAATAATAAAACTGAAAATCGAAAAGAAAGAATGTAATAAAAATACAATAATTTCGGGAAATAATAAGTGTTTAATCATTTGGTCAAATCAAAAAATTAAACTAATTGGTTTAAATTATTAAATTTAATTATTAAATTTGAAAATTAATAGTATGTGTTGACTTCAACATGCTTATGAAACACACAAAAAATTATACTAAAATAAGTAAATTAAAAAAACATTATTATGAAGAACTTAATATTTTATTTTCAAGTAATATCATTGATTATGATAGTTTCTTGTGTGCCACCACAAGATAAAAAAGAGTTAGAAAAAAATGGTATAAAAATAGAATTCACAACAACTCAAGCGGGAAAAATAAATAATAATGAAATAGAAATTATTGGCGACATGAACGCAGCAGGTGTTTTTATTTTTATACCTGAATATAACTCAATAGTAATAAGACATGAATCTGGACAAGATGAATTATTAAAAGTTAATAAGGTTGATGTTAATTTTAATAACGATTATACTTTTTCTTGCAGCAAAAGTAGAGTTTTGTTTGTTAATCAAACAAAAAAAATTATTACATATACTGTAAAAGGGAATTCAGCAATATTTGTTTTCCCAATTAATGAAGATAATTTAGCAGCACTTCGAAATGTTTTGTTGAAATTTAAAAAATTGTAGTTTCAAAAAATTATTTAAAGTATTAATATTATTTTACTAATTTCTTTTAGTGTTTTTCTTTTTTGTTTTAGATGCAGAATAGAATAAAAAGAAACTTATAATGCCAAGTATAATAAGTGCAACTATGTCTGAACCAATTTCCTCGTTCATAGAATTTTTTAAATGATTTATAAATTTAATAAGCATATTTATAAAACCAATTGATGTTAATATTCCAATAATTATTTTTAGAGTATTCATATTATATCATTTTTTGCAATTCAATATTTATTTTTTCTCTGTCTTTGTCTTTAAAAATATACATTTTAAAAACTAAAGAACCTTCATGTCCAACAGCAATTCTATTATAATCAGTTGCGAATATTATAATATTTTTTAAATCAGTAATCGCAATAAATCCATTTTCTCCTTTATGAATTGTTGATATTTTAAAAAGTTTTTTAGGTTCATTTGGATTATTTAAAATAAACTTTTTTTCTTCAGCAATAACGATAAATTTCCCTGATTCATCATATTCTTCAATAAATTTCCATGAAAAATCATTAGGGTTTAATTGGGTTATTGCATACCTTTCATAGATAAATGACAATCCTACTTGATTTGGTAAAATGTCAATTACTGATGATTTGTCTGGTTTTTCTTTTATTATTTTTCTTGAATTATCAACACAAGAAAAAATAAAAAACCCAAGTGCTAAAATAAAGAATAAAAAGAATAATTTATATATTTTCATATTCAATAACATATAATACATCTGTGATTTATTTAAAGTTCTTAACTAACTTCAACACTAGTTATCTTAATCTGTTTAATATCTAATCGTGAAATATCAGATGCGTTAACACCGAATGATATTCCAGAATATGAAATATATGCCTCTTTACTTCCCGTACCATGTTCAAAATAATCCACAAACCCATACTCTTTCATAATTTCATAAATTGTTGTATCCTTATTAATTTCAATATCATAATTTATTAAAGAATTAAATTCAGTAGAAATTTTAATAGCAAATATCATTTCAAGTAAATCATTATATTTATAATAAAATGACATACCTAAATTTTTATATTTTAGTTCAATTGAGTAATTATTATGATTTACTTTATTGTAATTATCACCATATTTTTCAATAATATTATATGAATTTGTCAAACCCACAGTGTTATTATCAATAATACCATGTTTTACTTCGATTCTTTTATCTATCATTTTACATTTAATTAATAATAATAATATTTTTAATTAAAATCTTCAAATTTATTAAAATTATGATGTTTATTCCAAATATCATTAAGTACTTGGTCTATAAAATCATATGTGATTTTTATCATTTCTGTTAAATAGGACTTTTTAATAGTTAAAATTCTTAATTTCTCATTAAATATTATTTTGTTTTTATTTCGACTGGTTATAGATTTAATTGTATTAAGTTTTTTTTTATCATTTTTATCACTACGTATCTTTTCGTAATGCACAATAGTATTTCTTATTTCATTAAAGTCCTTTATTTTAAGCCAATTATTAATTTTCGTTATTTTTATATCTGCTTTTTCTGAAAGAAATAGTGATATTTTATCTAATTTGTTTTGGCTTTTACACCTATTAATATTAATAAAATCAGTAATATTTTGACATTTATTTAAAATTGGCAATCTCTCACAAACTTCATATAATTTAAATTCAAATTGAGAGTAATAATATAACAATGCTCCTTTTATAAAAAAATCTGTTAAATTAGAATTTTTTAATTTCTCAATATCAATATCAAATAAATCACCAGATACATATTCTCCAATTAAAATATTTTTTTTGCTTTTTAATTCCTCATCTGATTGCTCAATACTATCTAATACCGTAGAAATATTTTTATCAAACATTTCTTTTAATAATAAATAATCCGCAATTATATATCCAAATATATGTGATGATTTATATGAATTTACATCAATATTAATATTACCCATTGTAATTTGTCTTTTGCTTTTCCATACAAATATAACATATATGATATAGAATCTCAAGTTACTAATAATAAACATCTCAAATACTCACAAAAACAAATAAACACCCTTTTCCGCAATTCTCCGTGTTCTTCCGTGTAATCCTCATTCTCACATTTTCACTTCTCAAATCGTTAATCAGTGTTCGATATTCGTTATTCTGTTTTATAATTTTTCTTTTTTCTGAATATCGAATATTGATTAACGAATTATGAATTATGATTTTCCGTGTAATCCGCGTTCCCATCACTAATCCCCATCAAACTCAATAATCTGCTCAACCTTATTTTTTCTTAAATAATTCTTGATTATTTGCTGGACATCTCTATTATCAGGAAATAATTTTATACTATCGTTTAATCTTTCAAATTCATTAATACATTCATCTTGATGTAAATATCCAAAACCACAATATTTTCCGTTTTCAATTTTTACAATTGACCTTTCGTTTTCCGATCTGCCTTTATCAATAATAAAAAAACTATTGTATTTGAAATGATATTTTTCAAGAGCCTCGTTTACACGAAAATTATAATCATCAGGAGTTTCTTTTCCAATACAAGCACCAAAACATTGTTTAATCTGGTAATGAAAACAAGCACCATTAGTTTTATATAACCCGCATAGTTTCTGACAAAGCTGATATTCTTCAACCAATCTAAATAAAAATTCTTTTCCCTCTTTCAGCGAAGAAAATGAAGTTACAGCACTTTCAACAATGTCATTTTTTTTAATTTGTAAATTGAAATATCCATTTTCATCAGTAAATTTAAAAAGTCCGAATTGAAAAATTGATCTTCGTTGTGCACTGTTATAAACCGGTTTATGTACTTTAATTTCATTCGATTCTAAAAGCAAAGCTATAAGTTCACTTCCGGTGATTTCAAAACTAATATCAGCCAAGTCATTTTTTAATTTGACTGCTTTTTTTGTCATATTATTATTTAGATGGGATAAAATTCGTGATCTTATACTTTTACTTTTCCCGATATAAATAATCTCTTTATTCAAATTATAGAAATAATAAACTCCGGTTCTTTCGGGCAGGTCGTCAATTATCGATTTCGATAGATTTGAATTAAGTCCTTTTAAAGAAATATCTGCAAGATTACTTTCTACACTTTGCAAAATTTTAAAAAGTTTTAAAGTTGCAAAAGCATCCCCTGCTGCCCTGTGTCGGCTTTCATTTTCAATATTTAATTCTTTACAAATTTTGCCGAGAGAATAGGATTTGTGCCCGGGAATAAGTTTTCGACTCAGTTTAACTGTGCATAAAGTCTTTCTTTTAAATTCATAGCCAAGTCGTTGAAATTCGTATCTGATAAAATTATAATCAAAATTCACGTTATGTCCGACAATAGTTGTGTCTTCTGTAATCTCTACAATTTTTTTTGCAATCTCATAAAATTTAGGTGCATCCTTAACCATTCTATTATTTATCCCGGTAAGTTGTGTGATGCCAAAAGGTATTTTCTTCTCAGGATTTATCAGAGTCGAAAATTCATCAAGAATTTTTTCTCCATCATAAATATAAATCGCAATTTCAGTAATCTTTTCTGTTTTTGCGTTCAGACCTGTTGTTTCTACATCTAATACTGCGAACATTATGATATTTTAGATTTTCAACCGCTTAGCAGATTTCTAACGGTTTGGCTATGTGGAGTGCGGGATTTCAAAGCACTTAACATTCAATTTACTTCTAAATATTATTACTTGCAAAATCTTTCAATTTATGATGATGCCCACATTACATATAGCCTTGTTAGGCATTGGTGGTGTTTATTCTTTGTTAAAATTCATCAATATATGATACAAACTAAATTTTTCTCCATTTCGAGAATGAAAGCTTGTAAATGTATTTCTATTCTTAGCTATTGAATTTAGTTTAATTTTTTCATTAATTAATTTACCGTTTATATTTTCACTATAAACTGACTGTATTTTATTCGTTAAATCTTTAATTATATCCCCTTCTATTGTTCCAACAACAAATCCAAGCATTCCTCCAAAGTTAATTTCATAAGCATATTTTTTAATCATAAAACGATGCATTCCTCCGTCTTCTTTATGTTTTGAATAAACATATTCATTTAACATTGTCGAATGTTTAGTTGATTTTATTTTACCAAGATTTTTTGCTTCAAAAACAAAATATTTATTCCAATCACTGTGTTGGAATTTAAGGTCATAAAAACCTTCAAAATTTTCGGAACTCGTTTCAAGATTTAAGATAATTCCCCAAATATCTATTTTATCTTTTCTTTTTGTTATTTTGTACCAGTTATAAATATGTTCTTTTAATACTTTTTCAATTTGTGAATGTTGTTTTAATAACTCATTTTGAATAAGACTAATTACTTCATCATTATTAATTTCTTTGTAATATTTAAGCATTATATAAAAAATATAATTTCGCCAAACATCATCTGATAACTGTTGTTTCGTTATACTACTATCAGAAAGAGGTTTAAGAGGAGGGAGTTTAATATACGATTTCATTAACTTAAATTCTTTAAAATTAATTTACCATCTTCATAAGCTTTTGTTTCTGTCCAATTCTTTAATTGTTTATCTTTAATTATATAAATACAGTCTTTTCCAAACAAAATCTCTCTCATTGCAAACAGATTATTATTAGTCTGTTGCATTATCTTATTTATTTCATATTTTAAAACTTTCACCGTTTTTGGCATTTCTTTTTCATTATTAAAAAACACACCTACAACAAGCATATTAAATCCAAATTTTAAATCAATAAAGTATTCAATCTTTGGTTTTTTTGCAAAATACATCTCAAGAGTATAAAGTAACGTTTCTTTATATTTTTCTAAATCATTTGGTTTAATTATTCTTTTAGGAGCAAAAAAGTCTTTTATTCTTTGACGTTCCAAATAACTTAAATCATATAAATCATAGATTAGCTCATTTAATTCATCTTTGGTTTCATTTTCATAGTTTAATTCGCCATCTGTTAATTGCTGACTTAATTTTGATATTTCGTTGAATAAATCAGTATCAAATTTAGATGGAATAGGAATGTTTTTTATAGCATTATAACTTATCTTAGGAAATGACCCTGTTCCTCTTTTTCTATAATTAATGTCTATAAAGTAATTTACTAAGTCAGAATTTATTATTGAATTTATTAAATGATAATACTTATCATTTAATAAAACAAAAGAGTAAATATCAAAATTAAAATAAAGTTTATCTTTTGAATAAAAAGCTTTTGATTTCGCCCCAACTCTATTTATTAAAATTTTATTACCAAGATAAATATTAGAATTTCTTATTCTATGGAAGTTTGATATATCGTCCACATATTGCTCAATATTTGACAAACAAAAACTATTTAAATTTGGAGGAGATATCAAAGGTGCTTTAAATGAATTATCTTTTTTATTTCTTGTATATTTAGATTTAAATTCATCAGAAAAGACTTTTCTTTCAATCCTATTTAAGGAATTCCAGTTATCTTCCGAAATATTAAATTCCTTAATCAATTGGTCTTTTCCTACAATTTGCAAACCATTATTTATTAAAGAATGGGTATCTTTATTATACAAAATATATTCTTTAAGAATGTTGTATTCTTTTAATTTGTTCAATATTTGTAAATCATACTCATTCCCAACAAGTAACTCTCTAAGCGTGATCTCTTTGCTTAATAATTCACTTTGCTTAATTTCAATTTTACAATCTTCTTTAATAATAAGAAGTTTAAAAGCTTCCGAAAGAAGCTCTAAATCAATGGGGTAATAATTAATTATATTATCTCCAACTTGTTTATTATTAAAAATTGCAACTACAACACTCTCTGTTGCTTTTTTAAATAATATTTTCTTTACCCTTGAAAGCTCATAGAAGTTCTTTATTTGATAATTTTCAAAAAAGAAATTCTGGAAATTAATTGATTTCCCCTCATTATAAAAATTTGAACTGTTTAAAACAAATCCAAAGTTTGTTTCATCATTTGCCCAATCTTTTATTTTAAGCATAAATGCTTGTGAAATTTGTTTGCTGCCAATAATATTTTTTGCAAAAACTTCAACTCCATTAATTAAAAAATGGTATTTCTTTACAAATTCATTTTCAATTTTATTATCATCATCAGTTGGTTTTATCTCAGAAAAAGGTGGATTACCAATTATATAATCAAAAGTCTTATTTCTAAAATGTAATTTTTCATCTTGGATATCAAGAGAATTTCCATATTTAATATTAGCAGAAAAATCTTCAAATATTTTCAGATTACCACTTTTTATCTTTTTTGAAATATACTTCTTTACTTCATCAGATTTAATACTATTATCATTAAATATTTCAAGGTACAGAGCAAAAATTGTCAGCCTCCAAGCTGTATATTGCTTTTCTATTCCAAAAATATTTTCTTTTAATAATTTTATTCTTATTTCTATTTTATCTGATACTGTTGCGTTTTTAGAATATTTATAATTCTCTAGCATTTTCCGAAATGCTAAAATCAGAAACATTCCAGAACCACAAGCAGGATCAAGCACCTTTCTTTGTTTTGTAATTGTATCATCAATAATAAGTTGAGCTAGTTTTGGGGGAGTATAATATATCCCTTCCTTAGCTTTTTTATCTTCAAGGAATACTTCATATATATGACTAATAAATTCTATTGGAATAATATCAAACTGAAAATCGAATAACGATAATTGCCCTCTTACTTCCCCACTAATTGCATTGTAAATATATTTTGAAGCGTCAAGTATATATTGCTCTTCAATGTAAGGCTTTTTAAATAGTACATTATCAAAAATCTCATTTATTAATTTAAATAATAAATTTATTTTCTGAAAATCAGGTTTCCCCTCTAAAAGCTTTTTGTAGGTAATATTTTCATCTCTAAAATAATGCCCATAAAAAAATGAATTAATAATATGATTATCTTCAAGAAACTTAATAAATAAAGTTCTATCTATTAATGATTGAACGTGTTTTTCTTTGCCATTACCTAATGCGGATAATAATTCTTTTTTTAAATCAATCAACCTGCTTATTAGCAGTTTATCAATACGTTCATTATTCGCAATTTTTTTTGTAAATTCTTTATATGAAAGCCAAAAAGCTCCTGTTTCAAAATTCCACTTTCTTATTTTTTCAATTTCCTCATCATCTTGTCCTTTAAAACTACCTATTTTACTTTTTGATTGTTTATTCTTTGGATTTGATTTAGCGTAAAATAATGAAATTGAATTTTTGCTGTCTGGATAAAAATAAAATTCACATTTATCTTCATTCCATAAATATCTTTTTAATTCAAATAAGTCATTTTCATTTAAATCAAATAAGTCGAAAAGATAGAATGATGTATTTACATTATCAGGAGCATTATAAAAATAAATCTTGTTTTTGATTTTTTTTGTGAGAACTTCATTACTTGAAACTTCAATATCTTTTGGAACAATGTCCTGCCCAAAAGAGAAATCTAAATTTTCAAAAAAAGCCTTAATCATACTCATAAACAGCCTATTACATTAATAATACGATAACATACAAAAATACAAAATATTTTCACACTAATAAATTATTTCTCAATTAAGATTTACGATGTTTTTTAAATTTCATTTTGAACTTTCCGTATCACATTTGTCCTTTTAGCTTCCAACTAACGTCAAAGTTAATTGCTTTATTATCAGTCAATTATTGTTTTTTCTTTTTTCAAACTCTTAATTCTCCCTACGTTAGATAGAAAACTCAACGGATTTTTCTCCGTAGGGGGATTGTGCCTAACAAATATATATAAAGCTTTATGATTTTCTGCAATATATAATATTATCCGCTTAGCGATTTTTGTGAGTTCAATCTTAGAGTTCCAGTTTTGTCTGTATTGCCCTTACTTCTTTTTTCAACTGTTTTACCGTATCTATCAAATCCTGCT
>CAYOKJ010000022.1:0-29563 GCA_964404485.1 uncultured Bacteroidales bacterium
TGATATTGACAAAAAAATATGTAAAACAAATTATATATAAAAATAACAGGAGGACAAAAAATGAATTTAGTAAAAAGAAATTATAGCCCGTTTATGTCAGATATCTTTGATAATCTTACTGAAAGAAGTGAAAACTTTGAAAGAAATTGCTCTTCACCTGCAGCAAACATTATTGAAAACAAAGAATCATTTGAAGTTGATATTGCAGTGCCGGGAATGGACAAAAAGAATATCAAAATTAATCTTGAAAAAAATCTTTTATCAATTTCGTCAGAAGTCGAAGAGAAAAAAGAAAGTAAAAAAGTAAATTTCACTCACAAAGAATTTTCATACAGTAAATTTTGCAGAACTTTTTCAGTTCCCAAAAGTGTTGATTCAAATAAAATCGAAGCAAACTTCGAAAATGGTGTTCTAAATATTATTCTTCCAAAAAAAGAGGAAGCAAAAATTGAAATCAACAAAGAAATAAAAATTTCATAATTATTTAATTGGTTTGGTTTGTGGCTTGCCTGAAAAGGCAAGCCTTTTTTTTATTTAGAATTCTATTATCTAAGTTTAAATATTAATCTGGTTAAAAAGATTTTTTATCATCCAAAATAATCAATAAATATTTTAGTTTTACTTTTACAGAATAATATTAATCTGAAAATAAATTAAAAATGAAAATTAAAAATCTATTATTAATAGTTTTCGCATTCGCTTTTTTCTCATCAAACGCACAAATTAAAAACAAAAGAATTGAAGATATTGATAAGCATCAGGAAGTTTTGATTGGAGAATGTTCAAGAAATGGTTTAATATTCATGGATTTTGGTCATAAAATGAAATTTTACTATGAAAAATATGAGTTAGATGTTAAAACTATTGCTAAGATTAAGAAAAAAATTGATGGTATAAAAATTACAATAATTTTAGGTACTTGGTGTAAAGATAGTAAAGAGCAAGTCCCTAAGTTTCTTAAAATACTTGATGAGCTAAAATTTAAAGATGAAAATTTAACTATTATCGGTGTCGACTCGAAAAAACAAGCTTATGTTTTGGATGTTGAGAAATATAATATTGAAAAAGTTCCAACATTTATTTTTTACAAAAAAGATAAAGAAGTAGGAAGAATTATTGAAACACCAAAAAAAACGCTTGAAAAAGATATGCTTAAGAAAATCAGATAAATTTGTGTGTTATTATTATTGATTTTTAATGAAATGAAAATTGCAAAGACAATACAAGAAACCAAAGAAACCATTAAAAGGGTTAAATCACAAGGTTTATCAACAGGGTTTGTTCCAACGATGGGTGCTTTACATGAAGGACATCTTGAATTGATTAAACGAGCAAAAGCAGAAAACGATTTTGTTTCTTGCAGCATTTTTGTAAATCCTATTCAATTTAATAAAAAAGAGGATCTCAAAAATTATCCCCATACAATTGAAGATGATATTAATAAGCTGAATAAACTTGGCTGTGATCTCGTTTTTAATCCTTCGGTTGAGGAAATGTATCCCGAGCTGGATAATACAAAATATGATTTTGGTAATCTTGAAAAAGTTATGGAAGGAAAACATCGTCCCGGACATTTTAATGGTGTTGCAGTTGTTGTAAAAAAACTTTTTAATATTATTGAACCTGATAAATCATACTTTGGAGAAAAAGATTTTCAGCAATTAGCAATTATTAAAGCTTTAACTAAAAAATTAAATTTAGCTGTAGAAATTGTTCCTTGTCCAACTATCAGAGAATTGGACGGACTGGCAATGAGCTCTAGAAACAGTCGGCTAACTCGTGATGAACGTGAAATAGCCCCAATGATTTACCATGCATTGAAAAATGCTAACAAAACTGCATCTAAAAAAAGCGTTAATGAATTAAAGAAAAACTTTAATGAAAATATTGCTAAGTATCCTAAAATGAAAATCGAATATTTTGAAATCTCAAATATTGATGATCTTTCTCCCGTTAAAGAATTTAAAAAAGGTAAAAAATATGTTGCATGCACAGCTGTTTTTTTAGGAAATGTTCGTTTAATAGATAATATTATAATTTATTTGTAATTTTGCCGCATTATGCAAATAGAAGTATTAAAATCGAAAATACACAGAGCAACTGTTACCAAGGCAAACTTGGATTATATTGGCAGTATTGGTATTGATGAAGATTTAATGGATGCCGCTAATTTAATTGAGAGTGAAAAAGTACACATTTACAATATTAATAATGGTGAGAGATTTGAAACTTATATCATTAAAAGCAAGAGGGGTTCAGGGACAATTTCTCTAAATGGTGCTGCTGCAAGAAAAGTTGAACCAAATGATTTAATAATAATTGTTTCTTATGCTTCAATTGATTTTGAAGAAGCAAAAAAACATGTTCCTGCAATTGTTTTTCCTGATATTAACAATAAAATTTGATTTTTGAAAAAAATAATTATTTCTATAATTAAATATGTTGCTTTTCTGTTTATAGGGCTTTTTTTGCTATGGCTCGTTTTCAGGAAACTTGATATTTATCAGGTAGTTGACCAAATATTAAACGCAAATTACTATTGGATACTTCTATCTTTTTGTTGTGCAATAGTCAGTCATCTTGCCAGAGCTGCCCGTTGGAATATTTTAATAAATCATTTCGATAAACATACAAAATTAAGCACAACATTTTATGCTGTAATGATTGGATATTTCGCAAATATGGCTTTGCCAAGATTAGGTGAAATAACACGTTGTGGAGTTTTAGCCAAAAAAAATAAAATTTCTTTCGATTCTCTTTTCGGTACCGTTATTGCCGAAAGGGTTTTTGATATGATAGTTTTGTTAATAATGATATTTTTTGTTATTGTTTTTCAATTAAAATTGGTTGGTGGTTTTGTTAACGATAAAATTTTCTCGCCTTTAGCTTCAAAATTCTCTTCAAATATTACTCCGGTTATTATTATTATTGTAATATTCGTTTTGATAATATTGCTTTCAATATTCTTTATAAAATATGTATTACCTAAAATGTCAAAACATTCATTTTATTCAAAAATAAATGAATTTATCACTGGTTTTTCTGTAGGATTAAAAACTATTATAAAACTGAAAAAAAAATGGCTTTTTTTGTTTTACACTTTTATGATTTGGTCAATGTATTTCTGTATGACATATTTTGTTTTCTTTTCAATGGAAGCAACATCAAATCTTACTGTAATTGATGGAATCACTGTTCTTGCAATTGGAAGTCTTGGTATGGTTGCACCTGTTCCCGGAGGAATTGGAGCTTACCATTTTATAGTAAAGGCAATATTGGTTGAGTTGTATTTAATCCCTTCTGCAATAGCAGCTTCATGGGCAACATTAATTCACACATCTCAAGGTGTTTTAATACTTTTTGTTGGAGCACTTTCTTATTTTTTGATTTTTTTACAAAAAAAGAAAAAAAGTAATGAATTATCCTAAAATCATAAAATCAAAAATCTTTTCAAAAGAAACCCTGAAATATCGGTTGGCATTATGGAAATTTCAAAACAAGAAACTTGTGTTTACAAATGGCTGTTTTGACATTCTTCATCTTGGACATATTGATTATCTTTCAAAAGCAAAATCATTTGGTGATAAACTTATAATCGGATTAAATACTGATATTTCCGTAAGGAAAATAAAAGGTGAAAACAGACCCATAACCAATGAGAATTCAAGAGCAACAATACTTGCTTCACTTTTATTTGTTGATGCAGTAATTTTGTTTGATGAAGAAACTCCTCGCGAACTTATCAAATTTGTTCAACCCGATGTTTTAATAAAAGGCAGCGATTATAAAGTTGGAGATATTGTTGGTAATGACATTGTTAAAGCTAATGGCGGGAAAATTGAAACTCTTGATTTACTTGAAGGTTATTCAACTTCTATAATCGAAGATAAGATTAAGAAACAACAATAGATTTTTGAGTAATTAATTTGATAAAACACATAAAATATGGCAAAATCAAAAACAGTATTTTTTTGTCAGAACTGCGGAGCACAATCTCCAAAGTGGATCGGAAGATGTCCCTCCTGTGGTGAATGGAACACTTATGTTGAGGAAGTTCTTCTGAAAGAAAATAAAGAAGACCATGTTGCCAAATTATCTTCAGCTAAAAACAAAAACAAACCACAATTAATTTCTGAGATTAAAACCGGAAATGAAAGAAGAATAAATTCACAAAACAATGAATTAAATAGGGTTCTCGGCGGAGGAATTGTTGCGGGTTCACTTATTTTAATTGGTGGCGAGCCGGGTATAGGTAAATCCACTCTAATGTTACAGATTGCTTTAAAATTAAAAGGATTAAGAGTTTTATATGTTACGGGAGAGGAAAGCAATCAGCAAATTAAAATGCGTGCCGAACGTGTTGGCTCTTCAAATGAAGATTGTTTTATTTTAAACGAAACATCAACAAGAAACATTTTCCTTCAAATAGAAAAAATCCAACCTCAGTTAATTGTTGTTGATTCAATCCAAACCTTACATACCGATGTTATTGACTCTTCGGCAGGAAGTATTTCTCAGATTCGGGAATGTGCTTCGGAGATGCAAAGGTTTTCAAAAATGACTGATGTTCCGGTGTTTTTAATTGGCCATATTACCAAAGACGGTGGACTTGCCGGACCAAAAATTTTGGAGCACATGGTTGACACTGTTCTTCAGTTTGAAGGTGATAGAAATTACGGATATCGAATTCTTCGGACAACGAAAAACCGTTTTGGCTCAACTTCCGAACTTGGAATTTACGAGATGTCTTCGTTGGGTTTACGTGAGGTTGCCAATCCTTCGGAAATTTTAATTAGTCAGAGAGACGAAAATGTTAGTGGAGTTACAATTGCTTCTACTATCGAGGGTATGCGACCCATGCTCATAGAAATTCAGGCTTTGGTAAGTTCTGCAGCTTATGGAACTCCGCAAAGGTCGTCCACAGGTTTTGATCTTAGAAGATTAAATATGCTTCTTGCAGTTTTGGAAAAACGTAGTGGTTTTCGACTTGGTGTGAAAGATGTGTTTTTAAACATTGCCGGAGGAATAAAAGTTGATGATCCGGCAATTGACCTCGCAGTAATTTCGGCAATACTTTCTTCAAACGAAGATCTGCCGGTTGATCAGAAAGTTTGTTTTGCTGCAGAGATTGGTTTGTCGGGTGAAATACGTCCTATCAACAGAGTTGAACAAAGAATTGCTGAAGCCGAAAAGCTTGGATTCGAACAAATTTTTATTTCCAAATACAATAAAAAAGGACTTGAGTCTAAAAGAGAATCTATCACTGTTACTCCGGTAGCTAAGATTGAGGATGTTTTTAGATTGTTGTTTGCATAAACAGAATCTGTATTTTATCAATAATTTATTTGAATATAGATTTTCTGATACAATATTAAACCCCTAAATATTGATCTCCAAAACAACAGGACAATGATCCGAATGTCTGGCATCAGGTAAAATCAAAGCTCGTTTCATTTTGTCTTTTAACGGATCACTAACCATATTATAATCTAAACGCCAACCCAAATTTTTAGCTCTTGAATTTGCCCTGTAGCTCCACCACGAATAATTATTTGGCTGATTATTAAAACTCCTGAAAGAATCAATAAAACCACTGTCAATAAACTTTGTTATCCACTCCCGTTCTTCGGGTAAAAAACCGGAACTTTTTGCATTTCTAATAGGATCGTGAATATCAATAGCTTTATGACAAATATTATAATCTCCTGAAATAATCAGATTTGGTCTGCTTTTTTTCAATTCATTAATATAATTTTGAAAGTCTTCTAACCACTGCATTTTAAATGTCTGTCTAAGCTCGCCACTGGAACCGGAAGGATGATAAACACTAATTATTGAGACATCGCCAAAATCCACTCTTAAAAATCTTCCTTCATAATCATATTTTTCTATGCCCATTCCGTAAACTATATTATCCGGTTGTTTTTTGGTGAGAATAGCAACTCCGCTATAACCTTTTTTCTTTGCGGAAAACCAGTGATTTATATAACCAAGTTCTTCAAATTCGAAAGCAGGAATTTGTTCCGGTTGTGCTTTAGTTTCCTGAATACAAACTACATCAGCATTAACTGCTTTTAACCATTCTGTTAAACCTTTTCTAAGGGCGGCTCTTATCCCGTTTACGTTGTAAGAAATTATTTTCATAAAAATCAGTAAAATATGCTATAAATACTATTAAAAATAGTGCTTGTTTTATTCAACAAACACAATCTAATAAATTGAATGAATTGTATCCGCTATTTCTTTAATAAGCGAACTGTCTTTTTCAATACTATTTCCTATTACAATAAGGTCGGCTCCGGCTTTGGCTTTCTTTTCGGCATCCAGAGGTGTTTTAATTCCACCACCAACAATCAAAGGAACATCAATGCTTTGAGATACATTGCTAATCATTTTTTCGGAAACAGAATTTACTGCTCCGCTGCCTGCATCCATAAAAATCAATTTTAAACCAAGCATTTCGCCTGCCATAGCTGTACATGCAGCAATATCACATTTATTGGCAGGAATTGGATTTGAATTACTCATATACGAAACTGCTGTCGGCTTTCCACTATCAATAAGCATATATCCGGTGGATATAACTTCTAATCCGGCTAACTTAATATAAGGAGCAGAAATCACATGCCTTCCGATTAGCATTTCAGCATTTCTTCCCGAAATAAGCGAAAGAAATAAAATTGCATCGGCTTTCCCGCTCATCTGTAAAGTGTTTCCTGGAAATAAAACAACCGGAATAGAACTGTTATCTTTTAACAGTTTTATACAAATATTTAAACTATCATTGGTAAGCAGACTTCCGCCAACAAAAAAATAATCTACATTTGCTTTCTGAGCATTTTGTGCAATTGTTATTATTTCTTTTTCTGATGGTTTGTCAGGATCAACAAGGACGGAAAATTGTTTCTTGCCTTTTTTTTTCTTTTCTAAAATTGAGGAATATAAATTCATTGTTATAATTTTAAAGCAATATTACAAATTAATAACGAGTGCCTAAAGTTTTAAGTGCCTAAAATGCCTAAAGTTATAATTTTTTACTAAACTTCCTAAAAAACTTCCTTTGCAATCTGCCTTACATTTTCAGAAACCCCAATCGTAAAATAATGTAATGCAGGAACTCCGAACTTTACTAATTCTTTTGATTGTTTTATTCCCCATTCTACGCCAACCCTAAATGCATCGCTATTATTTTTACACTTATTTAATTCCAGCTCTAATTCTTCAGGAATATCAACATAAAAAACTTGTGGAAGTATTTTCATATCATTTAAAGTTGTTATTGGTTTTAATCCCGGAATAATAGGTACGGTTATTCCAATTTCCCGACAATCTTTAACAAAATCAAAATATTTCTGATTATCAAAAAACATCTGCGTAACTATATAATCTGCACCGGCATCTACTTTCATTTTAAGATGTTTTAGGTCTGATTTTATATTTGGTGCTTCGAAGTGTTTTTCGGGATAACCGGCAACTCCAATAGAAAAATCGGTACGAGCTTTGTTTTCAAGTTCTTCATCAAGATAGCGACCACTATTTAGATCAACTATCTGTTTCACTAAATCAACAGCATTTGCATGACCGTCTTTGTCGGGTTTAAAAACTCTTTGCGATTTTAAAGGATCGCCTCTTAAAACCAACAAATCTTTAATTCCTAAAAAATGCAAATCAATTAAAGCATATTCGGTGTCATCATTTGAAAAACCTCCGCAAATTATATGAGGTACAATATGCAAATCAGGATATTTATATTTTATCGCTGCAGAAATTGCAACTGTCCCCGGTCGTTTTCTCACTGTCTTTTTTTCAAGTAAACCTGACGGATGCTTTTTGTAAATCACTTCTTCCTGATGATAAGTTACATTTATGTTTAAGGGATTAAATTCCATTAAAGGATCAATGGTTTTATAAATCAAATCTATATTATGTCCCTTTAAAGGTGGAAGTAACTCAAATGAAAAATGAGGACTTTTTGCGTTTTTAAAATGTTCTATTACTTTCATGTTTTTAATTCCTTTTTATTTTCTTGTAATTAATTATTGCCTAAAGTTTTAATTACGTGTAAATTTTAATTGACCTTAGTAACTTTTAACTTCAGCTCACTTTAAGTTCTACTTATTACTCACAATTTTTTTCTTTTCGAATAATCAAAAAGTTGATTATCTTGCACTTTCCCAACAATAAAATATTTCGCTTGAGGGTGTGCAAAATAATATCCGCAAATCGAAGCTGCCGGATCCATAGCAAAATTTTCGGTTAGTTTTATTCCTGTGTGTGAGTGTGCACTAAGAATTTCAAAAATTGTTTTTTTCTCTGAATGATCTGGACAAGCAGGATAACCCGGTGCAGGTCTTATTCCTTTAAATTTTTCATTGATAATCTCGGGTATTCCAAGATTTTCGTTTTTAGCATATCCCCAATATCTAATTCTTATCTGTAAATGAAGATATTCCGCATAAGCTTCTACCAGCCTATCAGCAAGAAATTTAAGCATTAGAGAACTATAATCATCATTATTTTTATTGAAATGTTCAATCCAATTATCAATCCCAATTCCAGCTGTAACTGCAAAAGCACCAATATAATCTGTAATACCTGATTCTACCGGAGCAATAAAATCGGAAAGGCAAAAGTTAGGATTGTCGTTTTTTTGCTTTTGTTGATTTCTTTGAAAATGGAAAACAACAATTTTATCATTCATCTTTTCATCAGAAAAAACTTCAACATCATCACTAACAGAACGACAAGGAAAAACTCCAAAAACACTTCGTAACACAAGCATGTTTTCTTTTTCTATTCTCAGAAGCATGTCTTGTGCATCATCAAATAGCTTTTGTGCTTCTTTGCCTTTTTCTTTATTATTAAATACTTCCGGATATCTTCCTCTTATTTTCCATGAATTAAAAAACATAGTCCAGTTAATGAACTTTTTTATTTCACCAAAAGGAGAATCCGAAAAAGATTTAATTCCTGTAAAAGCCGGTTTTACAATTTTCGAGCTATTAAAATCGCATTTAAATTTATTTTTTCGGGCTTCTTTTAAAGAAATATAATTTTTTGATTTTTCTTTGTTCTCATAAGCTTTTCTCAAATCAGAATATTCAGTTTTTATCTCATTAAAAACATTTTCCTTTCCTGATAAAAGTTTTGAAACTGCCGAAACACTCATAGAAGCATCACCAACATAAAGAACAGGTGCCTGATAATTTACATCAATTTTAATCGCAGTATGAAGTTTCGAAGTTGTTGCACCCCCAATCAGCAAAGGTATTTTCATTTTTTGCCTTTGCATTTCCCTTGCCACATGAACCATTTCGTCCAGCGATGGAGTTATCAATCCGCTTAAGCCAATGATATCAACATTTTCGTCTAATGCAGTTTTAATTATTTTATCTGCCGGAACCATCACGCCAAGGTCAATAATATCATAATTATTACAAGCCAATACTACAGCTGCTATATTTTTCCCGATATCGTGTACATCTCCCTTAACCGTCGCAAGAAGTATTTTTTTTGCTGATGAAGATGTTCCTTTTTGTTTTTCGGCTTCGATATAAGGTTTGAGCTTTGCAACTGCTTTTTTCATCACTCTGGCACTTTTTATAACCTGAGGCAAAAACATTTTTCCCGAAGCAAACAGCTCACCAACAAGATTCATTCCATCCATTAATGGTCCTTCGATAATTTCGATTGATGTTTTAAAAGATAAACGAGCTTCCTCAACATCATCATCAACAAAATCGACAATTCCTTTAACAAGTGAATGTTTTATGCGTTTTTTAACACTTACATTTCTCCAATCATCATCCTTTTT
Source organism: uncultured Bacteroidales bacterium (assembly GCA_964404485.1). Classification (GTDB taxonomy): domain Bacteria; phylum Bacteroidota; class Bacteroidia; order Bacteroidales; family JAIORY01; genus JAIORY01. The sequence continues at coordinate 9,815 of CAYOKJ010000022.1, forward strand.
TATTTTTACATTTTTCTTCTCATTAAAATTTTCAGAATAAGAAAGCAAATTCTCAGTAGCATCTTCTCTCCTGTTTAAAACAAGGTCTTCAACAAGAAATAAAAGTTCTTTCGGAAGTTCATCATAAATTTGAAGCATTGCCGGATTTACAATTCCCATATCAAGTCCGTTTTTTATTGCATGAAATAAAAACACCGAATGTATTGCTTCCCTAATCGTATTATTTCCTCTGAAAGAAAACGATAAATTACTAATGCCTCCGCTAACCATTGAATACGGCAAATTATCTTTGATCCATTTTGTAGCTTTAATAAAATCAACGGCATAATTATTATGTTCAGGAATTCCTGTGGCAATAGTCAGAATGTTTGGATCGAAAATTATATCTTCCGGCGGAAAATCAATATCTTCGGTTAATATTTTATAAGCGCGTTGGCAAATTTCCGTTTTTCTTTTAAATGTTATTGCCTGACCATTTTCATCAAAAGCCATAACAATTACTGCGGCTCCATAATTTTTTATCTTTTTTGCACGATCTTTAAAAATTTCCTCACCTTCTTTCAAGCTAATAGAATTTACAATAGCTTTTCCCTGAACGCATTTTAATCCTGCTTCAATCACTTCCCATTTCGAGGAATCAATCATGATGGGTAATTTTGCAATATCCGGCTCAGAGGCTATAAGGTTTAAGAAAATTACAATTTCTTTTTCAGTATCAAGTAAGGCATCATCAAGGTTAACATCAATTATCTGAGCTCCTCCATCAACCTGCTGACGTGCAATTGCAAGAGCTTCTTCATATTTCTTTTCCCTGATAAGCCGTGCAAATTTTCTTGATCCGTTTACATTTGTTCTTTCACCAATATTAATAAAATTGCTTCCCTTATAAATATTGAGAGGTTCCAGTCCGCTTAATTTCAGTTGCTTTTCTTTAGCAGGAAGAATACGTTTTTTGGATTTTTGTGCAAGTCCGGCAAATTTTTTAATGTGCTCGGGAGTAGTTCCACAACATCCTCCTACAATATTCACAAAAGCATTATCAAGAAAATCTTTAATATATTTTGCCATTTCTTCAGGAGATTCATCATACTCTCCAAATTGATTTGGTAATCCTGCATTTGGATAAACACAAATATTGAATGGAGCTTTCACCGACATTTCTTCAAGAAACGGCCGCATTTCCTTTGCACCCATCGAGCAATTCAAACCAATACTTAAAAGATCAACATGAGAAACTGAGTGAAGAAATGCTTCAATCGTTTGACCTGATAATGTTCTTCCGCTTGCATCAGCAATAGTTCCAGAAATCATCACAGGCATTTTTATTTTTTTCTCGCTAAAAAGTTTTTCAAGAGCAAAAATTGCAGCTTTGGCATTTAAAGTATCAAAAACAGTTTCTATTAGAAAAATATCAACGCCTCCTTCTAACAATGCACTTGCCTGTTCGTAGTATGAATTTTTAAAATCGTCAAAAGCAAGTTCCCTGAAACCAGGATCGTTTACTTTGGGTGATATTGATGCAGTTTTACTAGTTGGCCCCATTGAGCCTGCAACAAATCTAGGTTTGTTTTTATCCTTTGAGGAATATTTATTCGCAATTTCTTTTGCAATTCGTGCAGACGAAACATTCATTTCATAAACATAATTTTCCAAATGATAATTTTTCATCGAAATACTGTTTGCATTGAATGTATTTGTTTCGATTATATCAGCATCTGATTTTAAAAATTCTTCATGTATCTCTTTAATAATTTGGGGTTGCGTAATAGAAAGAATATCATTATTCCCTTTTAGATCGCATGAGTGTTTTTTAAATTTCTCACCGCGAAAATCTTTTTCACTTAAGCCATATTTTTGAATCATTGTTCCCATTGCACCATCAAGAACAAGAATTCTTTTTTTAATCTCACTATAAATATTCGGCTTTTTCATAATATCCTAATAATTCGTTCAAAATACGAATTTAACTCATTTACAAAATATTATTTGTTTAAAATAAAAATCTTGTGTTTAAATTATCATTCCCCTTAAAATGGGATAGGTTTTAGCACCGTTTCTCCAAAGCCGGTGAAGGTTGCTAGAGGTTCATTGAGCCTATTCTCTCCCCTCTTCTTTATAAGTCAAACACCTTTAAAGAAAAGAATGCTTGATTTGAGATAACAAAAATATTAAATGAAATAGTGAAAAACAACTTTTTCTGAAATATTTTATAATTATTAGCACATTCTTGGCTAATTAGAGTCTGTCCATAATGTCAAGAGTCTGGAATAGAAAGTTCGCTAACGAGGCTTGAGAGTTTTGATTATCAGGAGTTTACTTTTGTAAATGATTGATATGAAAAACGAGTATAACAAAGTTAGCGGACTTTCTAGACGGACTCTAATTGTCACCACATCATTTTCAATCAATGGCATAAACTAAAACATGCTCATCAAAAAACTCAAAAAACAGATTTACTTTTTTTTCAATCTTCTCATTTTTTATAATTCCTTTTGTTTTTCCTTTTGGAGAAATGCTAAATTCCTTAATAAAAATATCTTCCCTGAAATCAAGATTTCTTTTCCCATATAATTTATAAACGGCCTCTTTCGAGCACCAATATACGTATAAACATTCAAGAGTATTTTCTTTTTCAGAAGATTTTAGTTCTCTTTCATTAAGAAATTTGTTTTTTACTTTCAATATTCTTGAAGTGATTTTTTCAATATCAACACCAACACTTAAGATTTTACTAATGATAACAGCAGCATATTTTCCGGTGTGCGTTACTGAAATATAATTGCCAGAATCTTTTAGAAAAGGCTTTCCGAAACCATCATATTCAATTTCGTAATGCTTATTATTATTTAACATTTTGTCAATCAAAATCCTATAAGCAAGCCAATGTTTTTTGCGATTTTCATTTACAAAAGAATTTAATTTTTCAATTTCTTTTTCTGTAAGATAAAGTTCAGAAAGAAAACACTCAATATCCTCGGTAATTTCCCATAATCCAAGAACAATATCTTTATTAATTTTTCTGATAAATTCAACTGGCATTTTATTTTTTTTAAAAAGTAAAATTATAAGTTATTTTATTTGTGCAAACAAAAAATTTAAATAAAATTCAAATACCTTAAACCTCACTATTTATATTGATTTTTTATGTATTTTTGCAAACCGAAAATTAAAACATCAAAGAAAAATGAAAAACGTAATGACAGAAAATAAGTTAAAATACAAAATAGCAGATATTTCACTTGCTGCTTATGGTAGAAAAGAAATTGAAATAGCCGAAAAAGAAATGCCGGGTTTAATGGCAATAAGAAAAAAACATTCTTTGAAAAAACCCTTACAAGGAGCCAGAATAACCGGATCACTTCACATGACAATACAAACAGCCGTTTTAATCCAAACACTTGTTGAGCTCGGTGCCGATGTACGATGGGCAAGTTGTAATATTTTCTCAACTCAGGATCATGCCGCTGCCGCAGTTGCAGATGCAGGTGTACCTGTATTTGCATGGAAAGGTGAGACACTTAAAGAATACTGGTGGTGCACAAAACAAGCACTTTCTTTTCCTGATGGTAAAGGACCTCACCTTGTTGTTGACGATGGTGGTGATGCTACTCTTATGATTCATAAAGGCTATGAAATTGAAAACAACCCTGATCTTCTTAACAAAAAATATGAAAATACAGAATTCCAGACTTTGATAAATACTATAAAAGAATCTTATGCCAAAGACGATACAAAATGGCATAGAACAGTTAAAGAATGGAAAGGGGCTTCTGAAGAGACAACTACAGGGGTTCATCGTTTATATCAAATGATGGAAAAAGGAGAATTATTAACTCCTGCTATTAACGTAAACGATTCTGTAACTAAATCAAAATTTGATAATCTTTATGGATGTCGAGAATCTCTTGCTGATGGAATTAAAAGAGCTACTGATGTTATGATAGCCGGAAAAGTTGTTGTTGTTCTTGGATATGGTGATGTTGGAAAAGGTTCTGCAAAATCGATGAAAAGTTACGGTGCAAGAGTTATAGTTACTGAGATTGACCCAATTTGCGCTTTACAAGCTTCAATGGAAGGATTTGAAGTTACCACTATTGAAGATGCTTTAAAAGAAGGAAATATTTTTGTTACTACAACCGGAAATAAAGACGTTCTAACAGCCCAACATATTTCACAAATGAAAGACCAGTCTATCGTTTGTAATATAGGACATTTTGATAATGAAATTCAGGTTGAAAAACTTGAGAATTTTCCCGGAATTGTTAAAACTAATATTAAACCACAAGTTGATAAATTTACATTCTCAACAGGAAATTCAATCTTTTTATTAGCTGAAGGACGTTTGGTAAATCTTGGTTGTGCTACAGGACATCCTTCTTTTGTGATGAGTAATTCCTTTACAAACCAAACTTTAGCTCAGCTTGATCTATGGCAAAACAATCATGAAATTGGTGTTTACAGATTACCAAAATATCTTGATGAAGAAGTTGCTCGTTTACACTTAGATCATATTGGAGTTAAACTCACAAAAATGACAAAAGAACAATCAGAATATCTTGGAGTTCCGGTTGAAGGACCTTATAAACCTGATCATTACAGATATTAAATCAAGTTTGGAGCTAAAACCCTAAAGTTCAAACTCAAAACACAAAAAGCGAAGTAAATATCATAAATTATATACGGATTTACTTCGTTTCTTTAGTTCGTATTAATTGATGAAAAATTCTATGTTTTTCTAATTTGACACATGCAAGTAAGTCCCATCAAAATGAGTTTGATACTTTTTTAATGATCGGACTGCTGGCCCGTCAAAACGAGAGCCGTCAAGAATTAAATATCTTGATCCGCAAATACTGCAACTAATAATTGTATAGTTATCTTCGACAGTAAGTTGAGATTCCTCTTCAAGTGGGTCGTGTGGACAAGCTCTTTCAAAAGCAAGATATTCTCCTTGTACTGCTGTATGATAAAGTATTATACCTTTATATCCTCCTGTGACATAGGTCCAGTTCCCCGGAATATTCAAATTTCCATAAGCTATTGAATTTGGATTTATTTCAAAATTCACATATATATATGGTATTTCATCTTCTATTTGTTCTTTACCACAACTTGCCTGAAAAAATATTCCTACAAAAACCACAAACAACACTAACAATATTTTGTTTTTATCCATTTTATGTATTCAATTTATCTATAAACGATTTAATAAAGATAATATTTTTAAATTCTAATGATTTTTTTACCTTTGTCTAAACAAAATTTTAAATGAAATTTCTAAGAATATTATTTTTTCTTTGTTTATTATCATTATTGAGCAATTGTAATTTTATTAGATCTGTTACAAAAATGAATAGAGCAGAAAAGATTGAGCGGCAAATGGAAAAAGATGGATTGAAAGTTAGAGAAGATGCAAAAAAGGAACATTTTGAAATGCAATCTGAAAAGTCGAAGGAAATGATGAAAAAAACAAAAAAACGTTCAAGAGTAATCAACAATAAAAAGAAAGAACCGTTTTGGAAAAAATTACTAGGTTTATAACATTTTTAATGATATTTTAGATTTTTTATTATTTTTACAGAAATTTATAACAAAAAAACAGATGGAAGATGTACTATATATTTTAATTGGAGTTGCCTGGGTAGCATATTCAATATATAGTTATAAACAAAAGGCAAAAAAACAACAAGCTGCTAAACAATCAATAACTCAAAGAGAATACGACATTCCTGATTCTGAAGAACAGCCTCAACAAAAACAATCTGCACTTAAAAACATTATTTCTGAATTTCAATCGTACTCCCAAAAAGAATCTGGCTCATCCCCTTATTATGCTCCTGAAAACGAATCTGTTTTTTCAGAAACAGAAGCCTATTCTGTTGAAAACATTTCTTCAATAGAAGAAGTAACGGAAAGCAACTCCCCCTTATCACAAGAAATGTTAAATCAGTATTTGAAAAAAGATCATGATAAAGAAATAACAAATGAAAACAAAGATATTAATGAAGATATTAATAATAATACTGAAATAGAATTTGAATTTGATTTAAAAAAAGCAATAATTTTTTCTGAAATATTAAAAAGACCGGAATATTAAATTTAATTACTTTAATATTAACAAGCTATTTTTAATTTGATTGAAATTAAATTACAATTAACCATGCTTTTTAAATTATTGTACATGACTGTATTTTAATTTGTTTCATGCGAATTAAATTTTTTTTATTCTTAAAAGTTAATTTTTGTTAATTATTTTAATTTATTATTATCTTTACCAACTTTTAAAGCACATTTTTATAATCTAACATAAAAGGAAAAAATATGTTAAGAAAATTACTTTTAACCATTAGTATAGTACTAACAGCTAATTTATTGGTACTATCACAGTCTGGAGCCCTAAAGGGTAAAATAATAGACAAAGAAACAAAGGAACCTATTCCGTTTGCAAATGTTATTATTGAACGAGGGGGTACCCAAATCGGAGGTTCAACATCTGATTTTGATGGAAATTATCAGATAAAACCAATACCTCCAGGAACTTATGACGTAAAAGCCACCTATATTGGGTTTAAGCCTATGCTCATTCAGGGAATGATTATCAGCTCAGATCAAATTCATTTCTTTAATATTGAAATGAAATCGACAGTTGAAACACTTGAAACTTTTGAGGTAATTGATTATAAAGTACCTCTTATTTCAAAAGATAAGACAGCAAGTGGTGCCACTGTAACTGCCGAAGAGATTCAAAAAATGCCTAACCGCTCAGCAAACGCTGTTGCAACTACTGTTGGTGGTGTTTTCTCAAGAGACGGTGAAAGAGGAAGTATCAGGGGTTCACGTTCGAGTGGTACTGTAATGTATATTGACGGAATAAGAGTTACAGGATCATCCTCACTCCCTGCATCAGCTATCGAACAGGTTTCAGTAATACTCGGTGGTCTTCCTGCACAGTATGGAGATGCTACCGGAGGTGTTATCAATGTTACAACAAAAGGACCTTCACGCCAGTTTGGAGCCGGATTTGAAATGGAATCATCTGAATATCTTGATGCATTCGGCTATAATCGTTTAGGTGTTAACTTTAACGGACCACTATTAACAAAAAAAGATGAGAAAGGGAATGTTGTTTCCTCTCTTCTTGGCTATTTTATTGCAGCTGATGCTTCATACAGGAGAGACGGTGCGCCTCGTGCAACAGGAATTTACAAAGCCAAAGATGATATCATTCAAAATCTTGAAGATAATCCTTTACGTCCTTCCGGTCTTGCTACAGGAGGAACATTCCAAAATGGAGAGTTTTTACGACTTGATGATTTGGAACATATGGATAACACCCAAAATACCGAAGCTTTAGGATTCAATATTTCAGGTAAATTTGATGTGAAAACAACAAAAACTATTAATCTTACATTTGGTGGTCAATACATTTATAACAAATGGAGAGGATATAGTTACGGTGCCTCATTACTCAACTTTGATAAAAACAGTTTAAATGAAAATAGCACCTGGAGAGTTTACGGTAGATTCACACAAAGATTTCCTACTTCCAATGACAGTAAATCTCTTATTAAAAATGTTTATTATACCATTCAGGCCGATTATTCAAAATTTGATGCCAAACAACAAGATGCTGATCATAAAGACAATCTTTTTCAATATGGATACTTAGGTCAGTACAAAACCTACAAAACTTCCTCTTACCAAATAGGCTCTGATACTATTAACGGGCATGCTTATAATAATGTGTGGGTTCTTAACTCATGGGATAGTGACACATTGGTTAGTTTTACTCCTTTTGATCATAACTCACTGATTGCAAATTATACTAGCTCGTATTATGATTTGTATGCCGGACAAACTGAAGGAAATTATCAAAACACCAATCAAATTCAATTAGGCGGTGGACTATTAAACGGGCAAGGACCTCCTGCAATATACGGATTATATCAAAGCCCAGGTGCAATACAAGCTGGCTATAACCAAACTGACAATGCTCAAATTGGTATTAATGCCTCAGGTTCAGCTGATATTGGAAATCATGAAATTAAGTTTGGTATTCAATACGAACAACGTAGCAACAGAGGATATGGTTATGCTCCAACAGCTTTCTGGTCACTAATGCGTGGGTATACTAACTTTCATATTCTTGAGTTAGATAAAGATAATCCAATGCCTGTTTATAACGATGGCGTATTTATGGATACAATTAATTATTATCGTAAATATGATGGTCTTTCTCAAAGAACTTTCGACATCAGATTAAGACAAAAATTAGGATTACCTGTTGATGGTCTTGATTTTATTGTTATTGACTCTTATGATATCGACAATTATTCAATTGATTATTATGATAGAGAAGGCATTCTTAGAACTATTAGCTTAGGTGAAGATATTTTTTCAGTTGGCATGTTTAGCCCTGATGAATTACTTAATGATGGTAATGCTTTTGTTTACTACAGAGGTTATGATTATACTGGGGAAAAGCTTACAACAAAACCAAGTTTTGCAGATTTCTTTAATCAAAAAGACGAAAACGGTGTTTATACCCGACCTATAGGAGCTTACGAGCCAATTTATATGGCAGGTTATATTCAGGATAAATTTGCCTTTAAAGATCTCATCTTTAATATAGGTGTTCGTTTTGACAGATTTGATGCAAACCAAAGTATTTTAAGTGATCCTTATCTTTTATTTCCTGCTCGAACAGTTAATGAAGTATCAAGCATCAATGGTATTGCTGTAAATCATCCTTCTAACATAGATAACAATTATATTGTTTACGTTGATAAACCAAATAATCCTACATCAATTCTTGGATACCGTAATGAAGGAACATGGTATAATGCTGATGGTTTTGAAGTTCAGGATCCAACTACATTAAGTGGAGCCGAAGGTATTTCTCCTTATCTTGTTGATCCAACAATTACACGTGTTACAGCGTCTTCATTTAAAGATTATGAACCTCAGTTAAATATAATGCCTCGTATTTCATTTTCATTCCCAATATCTGATGAAGCCTTATTTTTCGCACACTATGATGTGTTAACTCAAAGACCTACATCAAATGTTGCAATCAGTCCTTCAACTTATTGGTTCTTCGAAAATATTGGTGGAATTATTAATAATCCAAATCTAAAACCATCCAAGACTATTGATTATGAATTAGGATTTCAACAAAAGGTATCAAATACATCATCACTTACATTTACAACTTTCTATCGTGAAATGCGTGATATGATTCAGGTTTACAGATATACAGGAGCATATCCAAAAGACTATACTTCATTTAGTAATCTTGACTTTGGTACTGTTAAAGGACTTACACTAACTTTCGACCTCAGAAGAACGAGCAATGCACGTATTCGTGCAAGTTATACCATGCAGTTTGCTAATGCGACAGGTGCAAGCCCTACAACTACAGCAGCACTTGTAGCTTCAGGACTTCCAAACTTAAGAACTACGAATCCGGTTCCTTGGGATAGACGACATGCTATTAACATTTTGCTTGATTATCGTTATGAAGATGGAAAAACATATAACGGACCTACTATTACAAAGAAAATTAAAGGTACTGATCAGGTTAAAACTATACAATTACTTAAAAACACAGGTGTAAGTGTAACATTCAATGGTGGGTCAGGAACTCCTTATACAGCTTCACGTAGTATTAGTTCTCCAATTACCGGTGGAAATAATCTCTTAAAAGGTTCTTATTTTGGTTCTCGTCTTCCATGGCAGTTCCGAATGGACCTTAAAGTTGATAAAGATATTTTTATTACATGGGGTAAAGAAAAAAATGACAACAGCAGACAATCTTATCTTAATGTTTATTTACAAGTACTCAATGTACTTGACACCAAAAATGTTATGGCTGTATATCCATTTACCGGTAACCCTGATGATGATGGTTATCTTGCTGCTGCAGAATGGCAAAAGCAAATTAATGATCAGCTTGTACCTCAATCATTTACTGAATTATACTCTATTTATGTAAATAATCCGGGTAACTATAGCGCACCAAGAAGAATACGTTTAGGAATTATTTTTAACTTTTAATAAATAGTATAACAGAAAAGTTAACTTTAGAAATAAATAAATAGCTTAATTATGAAGAATATATTTCGCAATCTTTTAGTTTTATTATTCTGCTTCTTTCTTACTGAAGGACTTTTTGCAGAAGAATTGAAAACCGAATCAGGAAATAAAAGCACTAACAATTACAAAGCTACGGCTGCAAGTTGTTCCCCTGCTTCAGGTTTCAGATTTCTTGAGGTAAACAATGTAAGAGCAAGAATTAATACAGGTGGTGATATGTGGTGGGATCTTCCCGGTGGTATTGGAGCACATTATTTTGTTCCTGCAAACGGAAGCGCAACATCTATGTACTCCGGTTCATTGTGGATTGGTGGCCTTGATATCAACGAACAGCTTAAACTCGCTGCCTTAAGATATCGTCAGGTTGGTAATGACTATTGGCCAGGACCATTAACTACTGATGGAACAGCTGCTGTTGATGAAGAAACTTGTGCACAATACGACAAGCATTTCTTTATTACACGTAAAGATGTTGATGATTTTCTTGCATGGTGGGAAAGTGATAACCCAAGTGAAGAATATCCGGATTATCAAATCCCTGAATCAATTCTTGATTGGCCTGCTCATGGCGATGTAAGTAAAAATCAAAGTTATTATCTTGCTCCTTTTGTTGATTTTGATGGTGATGGAGATTATGATCCTTACTCTGGTGATTACCCTTATTATGATATTGATAACTCATTATGCCCAATAAATCGTGATCCTAACGAACCTCCGGAAAGAACAATGGAAGAAGAATACGAAGGTACTGTAAACGGAAGTATTTTATCCGACCAGATAATTAAAGGTGATGAAACTCTTTGGTGGGTATTTAATGATAAAGGTAATTTCCATTCGGAATCAAGTGGTGCTTCAATTGGAATGGAGATTAGAGCACAAGCTTTTGGATTTGCTACTAATGATGAAATTAACAACATGACTTTTTATAGTTATGAAATTATTAACCGTTCTACTTTCGAATTAACAGAAACATACTTTTGCCCTTGGGTTGATACCGACTTGGGTTATGCATGGGATGACTTTGTTGGTTGCGATGTTGACAGAGGATTAGGATACTGTTATAATGGTAAAGCAATTGATGGTAGTGGCGAACCTGAATCTTATGGCGATCAACCACCCGCAATTGGAGTTGACTTTTTCCAAGGACCATATCTCGATGCTGATGGATATGACAACCCTAAATTTAAAGGTGATAATACCAGGGGTCCTTCATTTTTTGGAGAGTGTAGTATTATTAACTATGATAATACTGTGATTTCTATGGATTATGGTGTTCCATCTACTAGCAAAGATTTTCTTGTACTTGATGATGCTATCAACGGCGTTAACTTTGGAAACGGTATTAAAGATGACGAACGTTTTGGTATGAGACGATTTGTATATCATAATAATACTGGAGGTAATCAGGGTGACCCACATATTGCTGCTGAATATTATAACTATCTTAGAGGGTATTGGAAAGATAATACAAGAATGCTTTATGGTGGTAATGGGCATTATAGCTCCGGTGCTGTAGGACCTGCATGTGATTTTATGTTCCCTGGAGATTCAGACCCTTGTAACTGGGGTACTCAGGGTATTCCTCCAAATGGTGGGTTTAATCAAAATGGCTTATACTGGACTGAAGATGTAGTTGGTAATAATCCTAGTGACAGAAGGTTTATGCAATCAGCCGGACCATTTACTTTATTACCGGGTTCTGTAAACTATATTACTGTGGGTATTCCATGGGCAAGAGCTACTTCAGGTGGTCCTTGGGCTTCTGTTGAACTTCTTAGAGTAGTAGATGATAAATGTCAATCATTATTCGATAACTGTTTTAAAGTAATTGATGGTCCTAATGCACCTGATCTTACTTTCCAGGAACTTAATCAAAAATTAATAGTTTATCTTTCTAATAAAAAAACATCAAATAATTATAATGAAGAATATGAAGAAGTTGATCCTTTTATCAATTTCCCACCTGATCTTCCTTCTGCTCAAAGAGACTCAATTTATAAATTTGAAGGTTATCAGATATTCCAGCTAAAAGATGCAACTGTTACTGTTGAAAGCATTCACGATCCAAATCTTATAAGATTAGTAGCACAGTTTGATGTTAAAAATGGTGTTGGTAAATTGGTTAATTATTCTTTAGATCAAGCAATTGGCGGAAACGTACCAGTTGTTGAAGTTGATGGAGGAGATAACGGAATAAGCCATTCATTTATTCTTTCCGAGGATGCATTTGCAACAGGAGATAAAACTCTAGTTAATCATAAACAATATTATTTTCTTGCACTTACTTATGCTTATAATAATTATTTAACTTATTCTCAGGATGAACCGAGTGGTTTGTCCGGGCAAAAGAAACCATATCTTTCAGGTCGTAAAAACATAAAAACATATACTGCAATACCACACATTCCTATTAATGGAATAGTGGTAAACTCAGAATATGGTAACGGACCGCAAATTACTCGTATAGAAGGACAAGGTAATGGAGGAGTTTCATTAGAACTTACAAAAGAAACAGTTAATGAAATTCTTTTAAAGAAACCTGTTGGCTCTGTTTCTAATAGTGAAATAGTTAAATTTGGTCATCCAGATTATCCAATTGCTTATAACCCTGTTTATGAGAACGGACATGGCCCAATAAATGTTAAAGTTATTGATCCGTTAAATGTTATTAACGCAAACTTTAAACTTACTTTTACTGATAATGAACAAGAAACAGATGATAGTATTAATATTGTTTCATCAAATTGGAAATTGGTAAATCTTGAAACCGGAAAAACATATAATTCAAATAAAGCAAACATTGTTAAAAACGAACAATTATTACTTGACCTGGGATTATCAATTGACATCTTTCAAATTGATCCTCCAGGCGACAGTTCTTCCGTTAATAACGGATTGATTGAATTCGGAATTTCTTTTGCTGACAGTTCTCATCAATGGTTAACAGGTATTCCTGATAATAACGTTCCGTCGAGTCCGATGAATTGGATACGTTCGGGATCATATAGTAGTGATGAAAATACCAATTTTAATGATTGGATGTCAAGTACTAATCCATGGGATCCACAAGAATATTATGAGAAAATCAACAATGGTACATGGGCTCCGTATTCTTTAGCGGCTCATGGAGATCAAAGCTCGGTAGGGCCTGCATTTGGAGCACTTTCCAAATCATTAAATAAACTTAGTAGATTAAGTAGTGTTGACATTGTATTTACAGCAGATAAAACAAAATGGACTCGTAGTCTTGTACTTGAAATGTGTGATGATCCAATTCATGCAGAAGCTCGTTCTGATGGTACTTTAACTGAAAGATTTGAAGCAAGAGCCGGACAGTCAGTTGATAAAGACGGTAATACTGCACCATTTGGAAGTGGTTCAAGCAACGATCCAAATGATCCTAATTATATCAATGAAACAGGTATGGGTTGGTTCCCCGGCTATGCAATTAATATTGAAACAGGCGAAAGACTTAATGTTATGTTTGGAGAAGATTCATGGCTTTCAGGACAAAACGGAAGAGATATGTTATTTAATCCTCCTGCTTTGGTTAATACAAATTTATTCAATCCGGTTTCCTTCGATCCATTATTTGGCGGAAAACATTATGTATATGTAATGGGCAATACAAAATTTCAATTCGAAATAATTGGTAATATATATAAATATGAAAGCCCTGCATGGGATGATTGTCGTTGGGTACAAAACTTTCTTGATTCTATCCCTATTAATCAGCCATTTGTTAATTATATTTTCGGAAACATCATGTACGTTGGTATGCCAATGCTTGAAGAAGGAGAAGAATGGCTTGCAAATGATGCTACTGTCAGCATTAGAATTGCAAAACCTTATCAACGGTATATGTCATTAGCAATTGATTCTACAGATATAAATCATGAAAATGATTTCTTCCCTGTATATCAATTCAAAACAGAAAATATTGCTACTGAATATAATAATCCTGTAAAAGCAGAAAGCGATTTGGATCTAATCAGTATCGTTCCAAATCCATACTATGCTCATTCTGATTACGAAAATAACCAATTAGATAATAGAGTTAAAATTACTAACCTTCCTGAAGTTTGTACAGTTACTATTTATAATATTAATGGTACAATGATTAGACAATTTACCAAAGATGATGTTGTAACATCACTTGAATGGGATCTCAAAAACTTTGCAGGAGTTCCAATAGCAGGAGGTATTTATTTGATTCATATTAAATCTGATGCCGGTGAAAGAATTATTAAGTGGTTTGGTGCATTACGTCCAACAGACTTGAACATTTTCTAAACCAATATGTTTAAAGTGAAATTTAATGAATTTAAAACAAAAAAAAATATAAGTATGAAAAATTTATATAAATACTTTACAGCTCTGTTCTTAATATTTTTAATAACAGGAACAAGTACTGATTCCTTTGCAGGAAATAAAGACAGATCTGGTCAGGCAGGTGCTTCAGAATTGCTTATTAATCCATGGACAAGAAGTTCAGGTTGGGGTGGTGTAAACACTGCTAATGTACGTGGTCTCGAAAGCATGTTTAGCAATGTAGCAGGTATTGCGTTTACCCAAAGTACTGAATTAATTTTTTCTCATACATCCTGGCTAAAAGGTTCCGATGTTAATTTGTTTTCTTTTGGTTTTGCACAAAGAGTTGGAGAATCGGGTGTTATGTCAATGAGCGTTATGTCAATGAATTTTGGAGATATTGATATTACAACCAATAGTCATCCAGAAGGAGGTATTGGTACTTTTTCACCAAGCCTGATGAATGTATCAATATCTTATGCAAAAGCATTCTCAAACAGTATTTATGCAGGTATTACTTTTAAGATAATAACTGAATCAATTGCCGATATTAGTGCAAATGGTCTTGCAATAGATGCAGGTATCCAATATGTAACAGGTGAACTTGAAAATATTAAGTTTGGAATAGTGTTGAAAAATGTTGGACCAACAATGAAGTTTTCAGGTGATGGTTTTTCACTAACCGGACAATTTTTTGGTGGTAACGAACTCCAATTTACATTCGAAGAAAGAGCAGCAGATTTTGAATTACCAACTGCTTTGTTAATTGGCGCTGCATATGATTTCCTTTGGGGAGAAAACAGTCGTTTAACTCTTGCCGGCAATTTTTCTTCTAACTCTTTTACAAAAGACCAATTTACCGGTGGAATAGAATTTAGTTTAAGAAATTTTATTATGCTTAGAGCAGGATATACTTACGAAGAAGGAATAGATAAAAGTATTTATGATCCATCACAACGAACTAATGCTAACAAAGGACCTAGCGCAGGATTCTCAGTTCAAGTACCATTAAACAAAGAAAAAGGCAGTAATTTTGCCGTTGACTATTCATATAGAGCTACTGACCATTTTAATGGAACACATAGCATCGGTGCCAGAATCTCTTTATAAAAAACAGTTCTACAATTTATTAAACAAATTTTAAATCTTATATCTTATTAAAATGACCCTTTAAAAAGGGTCATTTTATCTTTAGTTAAAATCTGAAAAAAGCATACCAAATGTCTAAATTAAAATATTATACAGAAGAAGGACTACAAAAACTGAAAGATGAATTAAATAACTTTCAGGATATTGAAAGACCATCAATATCAAGACAGATTGCTGAAGCAAGAGATAAAGGTGACTTGTCAGAGAATGCTGAATACGACGCCGCAAAAGAAGCTCAGGGAATGCTTGAACTTAGAATTTCTAAACTTCAGGAACTAATCAGAAATGTTAGATTAATTGATGAATCAAAAATTGACACATCAAAAGTTTTAATTTTATCTATTGTGAAGATTAAAAATTTAGCTAATGACGCAATAATGACATACATGATTGTTCCGGAAAAAGAAGCAAATTTAAAAGAAAAGAAAATTTCTGTAAATTCACCAATCTCAAAAGGATTACTTGGAAAAACTGTTGGCGAAATTGCCGAGATATCTGTCCCTGCCGGAAATTTTAAATTCGAAATCATCGAAATTTCAAGATAAATAATTGTAAAATTATTTTCATGATTTTTATTTCTTCTTAATTTTTTTCTACCATTTACAAAAAACCTTTACTTTTAGGCATTATTAATTCTTAATTGTATAAAAGTAAAACTATGTCTAGTGTTTTTTCAAAAATTGTTGAAGGTAAAATTCCTTCTTACAAAATTGCTGAAGATGATAATTATTTTGCTTTTCTTGATATTAATCCACTTTCTAAAGGTCATGCCTTAGTAATTCCAAAAAAAGAAGTCGATTATATTTTCGATCTTGATAAAGAAATCTATGATGGGTTATTCCGCTTTTCACGTAAAGTTGCAAAAGCAATTGAAAACAGCGTTGATTGTATCAGAATAGGAATAGTAGTTTATGGCCTAGACGTTCCTCACGCACATATACACCTTATTCCACTTATTGGTGATAATGATATTGATTTTAATAAAAAACGCGTTAAACTCACCGAAAATGAGTTTATCAACTTAGCCAATACGATTAGACAAAATATTTTAAAAATCAAATAATTTTATGAAAAAATTATACTTAATAAGTTTTCTGATAATTTGTGTTTTTATTTCTGCAAATGCTCAGAAAAAACTTTTTACAATTGCCGAAAGTTCAAATTACAAATCTACATCAACATATAATGATGTCATTGATTTTATTAACACTTTAGATAATACAGCCGATAATATGCGAATCGAATATTTTGCCACTTCCACCGAAGGGCGTGATATTCCTTTAATGATTATAGGATCTCCTCTTCCTGAAAAACCGGAAAACTTAAAAAATGATGATAGAGTAATTGTTTATATTCAGGCAAATATTCATGCCGGAGAAGTTGAAGGCAAAGAAGCTGTTCTAATGTTAGCTCGGGATTTGTTAGGAGGAAAAGACGATAAAGTTCTTGAAAATGTTGTTTTACTTATTTGCCCGATTTTTAATCCTGACGGCAATGAAAAATTCAGTCTTAAAAACCGCACAAACCAAAATGGTCCGATAAATGGTGTAGGTATTCGTTACAACGGACAAATGTTAGATATTAACAGAGATGCCATGAAAGTTGAAACACCGGAAATGAAAGGTGTAATCACTCAGATATTAAATAAATGGGATCCTGATGTTTCAGTTGATTGCCACACTACAAACGGCTCGTTTCATGAAGAACCAATAACTTTTACATGGATGAATAATCCTAATACCGACCGCAGTTTGATAAATTTTATGCGTGATAATATGATGCCAAAAGTTTCTAAAACTTTGCACGAAATATACAATGTTGAAAATATTTTTTATGGTGAATTTGTTGATCGTTTAAATTACAAACGCGGCTGGATTTCATATGCAGCAGAACCAAGATATCTTGTTAATTATATTGGTGTAAGGAACAGACTTTCGATATTAAATGAAAATTATGTTTATGCGGATTTTAAAACAAGAGTTTGGGGCTGTTATTATTTACTGAAATCAATACTCGAATTTTCTTCAGATAATTATACTGAAATTTCACAATTGCTTGAGCAAGCCGATCAATATACAATTTCAAAGGCCACCGACATTTCTGTTATTGATTCGTTTGCAATTGAATATTCCGGCAAGCCAACTCCAGAAAAAATTACTATCAAAGCCTTTGAAACAGATACTATTCCGGGAGTGAAAGGATATTGGAGATATAAAAAAAGTGACAGAAAAGTTACAGTTACTATTCCATATATTGCAGATTATTTTTCTACAAAGAGCGTCAGATTTCCTTATGCTTATATTTTATCTATTCCTGATAAAGATGTGTTGAATTTATTAAAAACTCACGGATTAAAAATTGAACAGCTTTCAGAAAATAAAACCATTAATGTTGAAAGATTTAAAATTGAAGAATTAAAACCTTCAAACAGAATAAATCAAGGGCACTACACCAATCGTGTCAAAGGTAAGTTTATTGAAGAAACAAAGGAATTTCCGTCAGGGACATATTTTGTTAAGACAACTCAGAAGTTGGGGAATCTTGCAGCTTATTTGCTGGAACCACAAGCTGATGATGGATTGCTTAAGTGGAATTATTTTGATAAATTTCTTGTTCCTCAATGGGGTTCAGGATATTTTCCTTATCCTGTTTACCGTGTGATTGAGGAAACAGAATTATAAAGGCCTGTTTTGTTAATATTTTTTAATAATTTAATACATAAAAAATAAATTGTATAATTTATGGTAGTATCCATTGCAGGTGTGATAATTGCAAGCATGTTTGTTGCATGGTTTTTTAGAATCATTAAAATACCCGAACTTATAGGTATATTATTTTTAGGAATTGTTCTTGGTCCTTATGCCTTAAATTGGTTAGACCCGAGTCTGGTTAAAGTTTCGGGGCAACTTACCAAAGCCGCGTTAATTGTAATTCTTCTGCGTGCAGGCTTTGAACTTTCACGCGATAAACTTTCGCATGTTGGAAGGCCGGCACTTTTATTGTCTTTTATTCCAGCAATATTTGAGGCAATAGTCATAATGTTTTTATCAAAATACTTTCTGGATTTTACTTTGATGGAAGGAGCAATTCTCGGCGCAGTGCTCAGTGCTGTTTCGCCTGCAGTTGTAGTTCCGTTAATGATAAAATTTATTGATGAAAGACGTGGAACAAAAAAAGGAATTCCGACCTTAATTCTTGCTGGATCTTCAATCGACGATGTTTTTGTAATTGTTGTTTATAGCATTTTGATAGGGATATATACAGGAGGAAACATAAATATAATGTGGGAATTGGCCGGAATACCGATTTCTATAATTCTTGGAATTTTAGTAGGTATATTATGTGGTATTATCCTATATAAATTTTTTGACAAATTTAATCCACGTGCTACAAAACGAGTTTTAATAATTCTTTCAGTGTCTGTAATTTTAGTTCAAGTAGAACATCTGACAAAGCAGTGGATACCTTTTGCTTCATTGCTTGCAATAATGTCGATAGGGTATATTATTTTACAAAAGAGAA
Source organism: uncultured Bacteroidales bacterium (assembly GCA_964404485.1). Classification (GTDB taxonomy): domain Bacteria; phylum Bacteroidota; class Bacteroidia; order Bacteroidales; family JAIORY01; genus JAIORY01. The sequence goes on from CAYOKJ010000022.1 coordinate 28,892, forward strand.
GTAAATATGCACATGAACTATCATTGAAGTTATCCAAGATATGGCTTATCGCCGAAATAATTTTGTTTACCATGGTTGGCACTCAGGTGAATATTCAGGTAGCATGGGAAATGGGTGCTATTGGTGCTTTAATAATTTTTCTTGCATTAATAGCTCGAAGTATCGGAACCTGGTTAAGTTTATTTGGTACTGATTTTAATAATAAGGAAAAGCTCTTTATTGTGATTTCATATATTCCTAAGGCCACAGTACAAGCTGCAATTGGTGGAGCTCCATTGTTAGCAATGCAGGCAGCAGGCATGAATATTTTTCCCGGTGAAAAAATCCTTGCAATGGCTGTTCTGAGCATTATTTTAACTGCTCCTTTGGGTGCGTGGTGTATAAATTATTATGGAAACAGGGTACTTGAAATTGATGATAAAATTGAAACTCCTGAAGAGAAAAAGCGCCATCAGGTAATTGAAAAAGAATTAGATTTTTAAAATAAAAAAAGTTGGAACTGATGTTCATTGTTCTAACTTTTAATTTTTATTTTTTATTTTTTTAATTGATTTTATTTCAATTAATAAGCCCTGTTATTAATACCTTCGATATAATTAATAAATGATTTATTTACTACTTTATTTCCCCCCGGAGTTGGATAATCGCCGGTAAAATACCAATCGCCTTTGT
>CAYOKJ010000023.1:0-29107 GCA_964404485.1 uncultured Bacteroidales bacterium
GTGATGCTATTTTTATTAATACAATAAATTTTCCCAAATTTTAATTTCTAAATTCCAATAATTTTGAAACAAAATGTGAAGAATCATAATCACTATTAAACACTTTATACAACTCAGAAATTATATGAAAGTTTTTTAGTGAATTAGTTTTAGAAATTTCATCACAGAATATTTGAACAGATACTCTTCCTTCTAACAGCACCTTTGAAGGAATATCCTTAGAAAAAAAGCCTTTTCCTATCAACAATCCAAGCGTTCGGTTTCGACTTAAATCATTTAAGGCAGTCAGACCAAAATCTCCTATTCCACAATAATTAAACATAGTTTCGGTTCTTCCACCAAACTGATGATTAATACTCTTCATTTCTTTAAATGCACGTGTCAAGAACATAAACCGCAAATTTGGTGAGTTAAAATGAGCATCAGCAATTCCAATAGCAATAGCGTAAATATTTTTCAGAATACTTAAAAGTTCAACTCCTTTTACATCAGTCGAAAAATCAAGATAAATATTTGTATCAGAAAAAATATTTTCAATAACATCAAACAACTTTTCATCCTCAGCACCAAAAGTCATTGCGGTAGGAAGATTGTTTATGATTTCTCTTGCAAAACTTGGTCCCTTAAGTGAACACACAGAGTTGGGCATTTTTTCATTTAAACAATCAACAATAGTTTTATTTTCGTTACCAAAACCTTTTGCGAGATTAATAATGATGGCATTTTCAGGTATTAGATTTATATTTTGAATAACATAATCAACAGTGTTAACTGAAGGAATAGCGAGAAATACAATTTCAGCATTTTTCAATACTGATTTATCAGTTGTAGCACTTAATGCTTCGTTCAATATCTGATTGGGGAAATATTTAAAATTTTTTCTAGAATGATTAATCGACTCAACTACAGCTTTTTCGATGGAAAGAAGAACAACTTTAAGAGTGCCTTTTGCTGCAAGGACATTTCCAAGAGCAGTAGCAATGGAACCTGAACCAACTATACAAATATTATTTTTTTCTATTGCCATTAATTTATTTTTTTAATGAAATTGATTAACTGTTTTGCTTTCTGATTAATATCTTCCGATATTTTAAATATCAAAATCATACCGACAAAGATAAATGTGATCAACAAACTCCTTACAATAATATCAAGAATAAAATTATCGAGAATTGGAACAAAAAACGAAATTAAGTATGCAAAACCACCAATAGCAAGTACTACAAGAAATTTATAATTATATGGCTGAAAATTAAATTTTATTCTCAAGAAAACAAATTCGATAAACATAAAAACAAAGTTTGAAAGTGCTGATGCCAAAGCAGCACCAACAATACCATACATTGGAATAAATATAATATTTGAAACAACGATAACAATAACAAATATTAAAATAAACAGTGTATGAATTTTATAATATTTTGAAGTAAACAAAATCATATTATTTACACCACCTGCCATTTTTATCAAACTCGATAAGGCAATAAAAAATATTACATATTTTCCGGCAATATATTCAGAAGGTAAAATTTCAAAAACATTATTAATATTCGCCCATATTCCAACAAATAATAAACTGGCAAATATTAACTGGTTTAAACAGCTTTTGTAGTATATTTTGTTGATAATTTCCAGGTTATTCTCTTTCCATGAATCTGCAATAACAACTGAGGAAATTTTTATAAGCGACCTTGAAGGAATTAAAATTATTGATCCGAAAAAGAATGTAATTGCATAAATACCTGTTTCAGCTATACCAAGCATTGAATTAATCATTACTGCATCAATATTTAATATAAGTATTCCTGAAAAACTTGTAAGTACACCGAAAATACTAATATTAATCATTTTTGATCGAAAGTCTTTAGTTATAAAATTTAGTTGCGGACGTAAATTAAAATTACCTTCTTTTATCAGTAAAACCATAATAATAATTGGCGGTAAGCTAAATGCAATAATATAAATTATCACAAAAAGTTGAAAATTAACAAATCCAAAATAAAACAAAATAACATCCAACAGAATTACTATTCGTTGAAGAAATTCTTTTAAAAAGATGCCTCTTACAGCATTAAAAAGTACTTTATTATAATTATCGAGAGTAGTAAAAAGCAAGGTTACAAATATCAACGGAATGATATAATAAAAATAATCAGCAAACAAAGCAGATCTTTCAGCTCCCTTTCCCAAAATATATGTTTTCAGCAAAAGGAAAACAATTATTGCCAATACAAAACCAATTAGAATAACTATTGCCGTAATAAATAAAAAACCGTTATGCTTATTTTTGAAATCTCTAAAATAAGTAAACAACATGGTTATCACCCTATTAAAGCCGAGACTAGCAAACTGTGCGAAAATGATTGAATACGAAACGAGTAATTTTATCAGACCGTTTTCTTCTACGGAGAAATATTCCGGTAAAAAATAACCCGTAGTTATAAATCCTATTACTACTCCAAGATAAGAATAAATACTTCCTTTGATTGTCTGTTTTTGAATTACTCCCAAAATAAGTTAGTTTTAATTGAAATTGCACTTTAAAAATACAAATTTAAGATTTCTCTAATAAAACAAACAACCAGTATGGTTTCTTTGGTGAAATTAAAATATTTAAAATATCACAAAAAAAAGAAAAGATATTGAATTTGTACTCATAAGAGAATTTGTGTTCACACTTAGGACACATTGTATTTCTTTTGCTTTTTGGTGTCCAATAATAGGGTATCCATGATTTTGGTGGTGATATTTTGTGCTTTATTTTTGAAATTAACGGATTATAATATCGAATTTTTTTACCAAATGTTTCGAAATAAACAATTTTAAAATCTCTAAAATATGTTTCGAAAACTTTATGGTTAAAACTACGCATGTGATAAACTCTATTAAAAATGAACTTACATTCAGGACATTGTATGTTGGTTTTTTTTATATTCTCATCATTTGGAACAGTTATAAATATGTATTTTTTTGTAAGCCGTTTTAATTCATCAAGTGTTTTATTAAAAGTATTTTCATCAAGATGCTCTAATAATTCACTTGAAAAAACCATATCAAAGCTATTATCCTTAATTGGAATATTGCTGCAATCGGCTTGTATTTTTTTTGCATTTACAAAAGAAAGAGCTTTTTTACTTCTATCAACAGCAGTTACTTTATATTTTTTATGTAATTCGTTTGTTATTATTCCATTGCCACTTCCGATGTCTATTATTGAGTTTACATCATCTGGAATAATAGATAAAATTTTAGTTACTTTATTTTTAATCTGTGAAGTATGGAATTTCTTCCATTCAAAATTTTCGTAATATTCAGGATTATCCATTTAAGTTTATTTAATTTATTTTTAAACTACTTTTAATAAATATCTAATAAATTTTATTTATCAGTTTTAATATTATACTTGCTTAATAAAGCATTTTTGCCATTCGAATAATAATCTAAATAAAGTTATTGTACAAACCAACAAGTCTGTCCGAATCAACACTCCAATTATATTTTGAATTAATTAAACTTGAACCATGTTCCAAATCTATAATACTATTTTGATTAATTAATAATTTGAAAAACATTTTCTTAAAATCTTCAGGAGAATTATGCGTATAGACTAATCCACTTTTTGTTTCTTTAACTATTCTGACTAAGGAATCACAATTGCTGGTTAATATTGGTTTTTTAGCATAAATATATTGGTATAACTTATTTGGTGAAGAACAATCTGTTTGCTCAGATTTTAGATGAGGAATTAAAGCAATATCAGATTTTGCTAACAATTTAGAAATTTCATTTAGATTTTTCCATCCTAAGAACTTAATATGGTTTTCAAGATTCAAATCGTTTACTAATTTTTCTAGATGGGATTGATAACTTCCTTTACCAATAATATTAAGTCTTATATTTTGTTTTTCTTTAATAATCAATGAAACTGCTTTAATCACGACTTGTAAGCCTCTGTGAATATTTATTCCTCCGGCATAAAAAAGGGTTATAAATTCGAGATCAGATTTATCATCGTATAATGGAAAATCTTTAGTATTAATTGTATTTGAAACTATATATATTTTATTTTTATCGATTCCCAGTTTTGAAATACGCATTTTCATTTCATCTACCACTGTAATAATCGAATTAGCTTGTCCTAAAAATCTCTTTTCATATTTTCTCCATTGTTTATTAGATGAAAGTAATTTTCCGAGAAAAGTATTTGTATGTGTTGCTATTTCTAATGATGCAGGCCAATTTTCATGCAAATCAAGAATAAAAGGAATCTTATATTTTATTTTTATTTCGTAACCAATCTTTGCCAAAGGTAAATCATGAATATGAATAGCATCAAAATTTTCGTTTTTAAAAAGCTGAGTAACAAATTTTCTCCAAAAATTAAAATAAAAAGGGAACTTTAAACAACCTACACTTGACTTATAAATAAATGAAGAAATTAATTTTCTATGAACTATATAATTTGGGCATTTTTCATATTTAGGTCTTTCCTTCTGAGTATAACAAGCTAAATGAACCTCATGTCCTGCATTATTTAAGGCATCCATTTCCTTTTCTACTCTAACATCTTCAGGAAATTCACTTGTTAAAAGCATTAATATCTTCATAATATCAATATTTAATTATATTTGTCATTTCACCATACAAGTCATTATCACACAAATACTTTTCATTATTCGTACTTTTAGGACTCAAAAATACTAAAAAAATAATTCATTTTTATTATTGTTAATCTTTTATACAACGTACTGATAATCCAAACGATTTCATACAACCATTTCGATATGATTGTGGGTTATGACTATTTAATTTTCTGAACCAAGTATTTACTTGATTATATGGGTTTATTGTAGAACCCCAAAAGTATGTGCTTTCTCCAATTCTGAGAAATTCTGCAGTATCCCACTTTCTTAAACCTGCAAGTAAACCTTCAAATCCAGATGAGCCACCAACTAACAACTTTTCTCCACAATCAACACCTCTCCAGCCTTGATAATTAGGATCAGTAATAGTTGGGTCAACAAAATTTTCCATAATAAACCACTCGGAATCAGTTGGAAGATGCCATCCCTCAGGACAAATACCTTGTATACCCTGAACAGTAGAATACTGCATCATTTCATTCCACTGGTATAAACCGCCAAATTGATCACAGTTATTTTCATCATTATCATAACAGTATTTTTCAATTATATCATTATTTGTCTGATCAATAATCCCATCAATTCTTGTACCTATATTTAAGTTTTCTGCCATCCAACATTGATAACCAATTTTAATAGTATTATAATTCTGTCCATCTCTGGGATCAATAAGTATATCACCACATTTCCACTGCGAGCTTTCACCACAAAGTTCCTTCCACTCCACACCATTATAAAAGTTATGGCAATAAGTTGACAAATTAAATATCATAAGACCAATTGCAGGATTTTCTATCGCATTTCTTTGTTCTGTTGTCAATCGTGGTGGCAGGAATCCTGAATTTGTTGAACTTATCTCTAATGAAGAAGATATATCCGGAGTATCTGTTCCTATTCCAACTTTTCCATCATTATAATAAATATTATCTCCGGTTGAATCCCATAAAGAAGAAGTATTACCTGCTTCTTCAGCATATAATGCGTAAGGTACTGATAATAACTGTGAAGTACCCATTAATTGATAATTAGTACCCCCTTCAATATCCATTTCAACTTGTATAAAAAACATTGCATCTCCCCAATTTATATCTTCAAATTCACCCAAAACAACAGTACCATTACCAATTTCTAAATTTACCAAACCAAACTGATTAGTGATTACATTGTGAATTTCAGCATATACAATTTCGCCGGAAATGCTACTTTGTTTTATGCTTATTTTAAAACTTACATCTTGATTCATTAAAACATTTCCATTAACATCTCTTGCTACTGCCTGATATTTAAATGATTGTGGTATCTGTGCTTTTAACTCTGAGATAAATAAAATAGAAATAAATAATAGAGTTAATGATAAATAAAAGTTTTTCATAATATTTTATATTAGAGTTAATAAACTTTTTGGATTTTATATGATCTTACAAATTTTCCTGTTGAAGATATTATTTTGAGTAAATACATGCTATTTCTATAATTACAAAAATTTATCTTTTCATAGATATTTTTGTTTCCGCTAATTTTTTTGTTAAACAAACAATTCCCGTGAATATCAAATAATTCTAATCTTAATGTTGTTTTTATTTTTGAATTAATTTTAATATTTAAAATGTTACTTGTAGGGTTCGGATAAACATTAATATTGAAAATACTGTCAGCATTTTCGTCAATACCGAAAACATAAAGTAAAGATTGCTGGAAACCTTGTGTTAATATATTATCATCAGATACAAATGTTTCTGTTACTATTTCACCAAGTGTCCAGCTAATTGAAGAATTACCATTATTAAAGTATTCTCCTGCTGAAGCATTTACTTCTCTTGAAATTGATTGACAATAAGCAACTTCAATGCTTAATATTAATAACATAAATAATAGTATTTTTTTCATATTACATCTTTTAAAAGTATTCTGATTATTTATCTTTTTGTATTTATACCCAAAATTACAAAATACAAGTACATATTTGTTAAAAATAAATATTTTTTCATGATGTGTTTTTTTAGAAGATAAGATAATTGACTTTTATCTTTTCAGATTTTTCCAAAATACTATATAAATCTAATATTTATAAAAGATATTTATTTTCTCATTGCCCTTTTTCTTTTTGCGACAAAAATACTTGCATTAAGCTCAAATCCTATTAAAAGAACAATTGCATTTAAATTTATCCACAACATTAAGATTATTAAGGTACCTATTGAACCATACAATTTATTATATTGGGCAAAACTGTCGATATAATAATTAAACCCTATAATAAAAAGCATTGATAAGACAGTTGCTAATGTTGAGCCTGCAGAAATAAACTTAAAATTTTTCCGTTTTGCCGGAGCTAGATAATAAACAGATGAAATTGCTGTAAAAGTCATTAACAGCATTATTAACCATTTCACAAGATTTATCAAAATATAAGTAAACTCACTTTTTATGATATGATTATCAACCAGATAATTTACTGAAATAGTTGTACCTATCAATAAACTGGCAGCCAAAACCACCAAAAATGCAACTATTATTACAAGAACAACTGAGATATATCTAATTTTAAAAAACGATCTGGTTTCAATAGTATGTGAAGTTCTGTTAAAGGCTTTCATAATGCCCAACATTCCGTTTGAAGAAAAATATATCGACAAGAAAAAACCTATTGAAAGCAAACCTCCATTATGTTGAGAAACAATTCCTTCAATTGTATCTTTTACAGTAATGAATGTATGTCCTGGTAAAGCATTTTCAAGACTTCGTAAAATTGTAACTTGCAAATTATCAATTGGAATGAATGGAATTAATGTAAAAAAAAACAACATTGCGGGAAAAATTCCAAGTAAAAATGTAAAAGAAAGTGAATTTGCTCTTGAAATAAGTGAACTTTTATTTATCCCGTTAAAAAAGAATTTAACTACATCATAAAGAGGTAAACTATCGAAACCGGGCAATACAATTCTTTTTAAAAGCTTAATTACAATTGCTTCCAGGTAATAATACAACTTTTTAAAGGCTGAAATAATTTTTAAAAAAATTTTCATTTTAATTCTAATTAAAAAGCTTTCAAACTCATATCAAGGCTTTTTACCTGATGAGTTAATGCACCCACAGAAATAAAATCAACACCAGTTTCGGCATATTCCCTTATAGTGTCGATTGTAATACCACCTGATGCTTCGGTTTCGTATTTTCCATTAATAATTTGGATTGCCTTTTTCATATCCTTAACAGAAAAATTATCAAGCATAATCCTATCAATATTACCAATTTCCAGTACTTCATTTAATTCCTTAAAATTCCGGACTTCAATTTCAATTTTAAGATCTTTTTTATTTTCTATTAGGTATCTTTTTGCTGATTTAATTGCTTTTGAGATGCCTCCCGCATAATCAACATGATTATCTTTAATCATAATCATATCATATAATCCCATTCTATGATTTTCACCTCCACCAATAACAACAGATTCTTTTTCAAGGATTCTCAAATTTGGTGTAGTTTTTCTGGTATCAATAACTTTTGTTTTCAGACCATGAAGTTTCTCTACAATTTTTCCTGTTGCCGTAGCAATACCACTCATCCTTTGCATAAAATTTAATGCCAGCCTTTCGGCAGATAATAAAGAAATTGAACTTCCTTCAACAACAAAAGCAATATCGCCATATTTTACTTTTTCACCATCTTTAAGCAAGACATTAAAAACAATATTCTTATCAACTTTATTGAATACTTTTTCGGCAATTTTTACACCTGCAAGAATTCCATCTTCTTTAATCAAAAGTTGAGCTTTACCCTTGGCTTCTTTTGGTATAGTAGATAATGAGGTTTGATCACCATCACCAATATCTTCTGCTAATGCTTTTTCAATAATTTCATCTATTGTCATTTCTGATAGATTTTCTATAAAATGTGCAAATGTAAAAGTAATAATTTCTTTGGAAATGATTCCACCGTTTCAACACCCCATCACCTATGTTTAAATATTGTTAATAATTATCAAATGTTTGTATATGAATATTACAATTGTTTAGTAAATTTGCTTTTACAATTAATCCTAAAAAGCAGAAATATTATGAATAAAAAGTCAAATATATTACGGATATTCATTTATTCATTCTTATTGTTAAGTGTTTCTTCTTGTAACTATACTGAAGAAAGTAAAAAAACAGGAGAAGACGAATTTCAGCAACAAATACAATCTTTTTCGAAATCTCTCGAAGATATTGACGAGACAATGAATCTTGTTGATATGCTAAATAAAAAAATGCAAGAACTTGAAGATAATGTTATCTCCGGCAAAATAACAAGAGAAGAAGCAAACAAAATAGCAGAAGAAATAGATAAAACATATTATCGTGAAATTGCCCGTAGAGCAAACATTAATCCTGCATCAAAACTTCCCGAATGGGCAATAAATTTAGGTTTATCCGAACCAAATGGCTTAGTTCTCGATCAGGATTTCTCACAAGAAACTTCAATTAATGACCCTTCCAACGCATACAATTCTATCAAACTAGTTTATGACGGGAATTATAATATTGCTATTGAACAAGCAAAAATAATTGCAAAGAAAGCGAATATACCACTAAGCAAACAATACAAAAAAGCGTTTGAATTAAAAGAAAAATACGGAAAAGAAATCGAGGGAATAAGTGGAATTGTATTTATGAATTACGAGTTTGGTGATAAGAATATTAAATACAAAATTTCTATCAGTGTAAATCAAGATGGCAAATTAGTAATAAATGCTGTTGATATGGATCAAATGAAAAAATTTTTGAAATAAATTATTATTCCTAAAATCTTCAACCACATAATCATATTAATTTTTTAATGCAATTCATAAAATTAAAATTACTTTTGTAAAAATTTTAATATGTCAGTTTCTAAAGATACAATAGTACACCCGGGAATTATCAACAAAATTGAGAATGATAAAATTATTGTTAATATTATTGCTCAATCGGCTTGTGCTTCTTGTCATGCAAAAGGAATGTGCTCTGTTTCTGATTTAGAAGAAAAATCAATTGAAGTTCTGAAAAAATCCGGAAACAATTACAAAGCAGGTGAAAGAGTATACGTTGCAATGGAAAGTTCATTAGGAACAAAAGCAGTTATGATTGGATATGTAATCCCATTTTTAATTGTTCTTATTTCATTAATAATTCTAACAATCATTACTAATAATGAAGGTTTTGCAGGATTAATTTCTTTGGCATTGTTAATCCCATACTATTTTAGTGTATATTTTCATAGGGATAAATTAAAAAAAACATTTACATTTAAAATTCAATAAAAGAATACAGAAACATAAGATTATGAAAAATACTATATTATTATTTACATTATTGATATTTTTTTCAGGGTATGCAATCGGGCAAAAAACCGAATATCACCCGACAAAAATCAGTAAAGCAAAATATTTCAGAAAAACTATTCCCTTACGCAATATGGAAAAAATTGAGCCAGGGAAAAGAGACAGGAGCTGGAAAAATGGCATTATCAAAAATGAGGAAAGCAGAAAAACAAAGAGAGAAAGAAAAACTGATGCACTTCCATTTGGAAAAGATCCTGCTTTACAAGACTACCAGGGACAAACTTATCAGAGCAGAAATCCTTTGGTAAATATTGACGGACTTGATAATGTAAATGGGGTTTTTCCCCCTGATACTGATGGAGATGTTGGTCTTGATCATTATTTTCAAATGATAAACCTTTCTTTCGCTATTTGGGACAAAGAAGGAAATAAAATATACGGACCTGCTGATAATTCTACTTTATGGAATGGATTTATTGGACCATGGACAGGAACTAATGATGGTGACCCAATTCTTCTCTATGATGAACAAGCTGACAGATGGCTTGCTAGCCAATTTGCAATAAACACATCAAACGATACATATTGGGAGTTAATTGCAATTTCAGAAACCAGCGACCCATTAGGAGCATATTATCAATATGCTTTTCAATTTCCTGTTTTCAATGATTATCCGAAATTTGGAGTTTGGAATGATGGATATTATGCTTCATTCAACATGTTTGGAAGTTATTTCAGAGGTGCCGCAGCATCTTTTCAACGCGATCTTATGCTCGTTGGTGACTCTAATGCACAAATGATTTTATTTGATCTGCCAGAAGGAAGCAATCCTTCAAATATGCTTCCTTCTGATCTTGATGGAACACCTGCTCCGGTTGGAACACCTAATTATTTTACTTTTTTTGATGATGATGCATGGGGATATCCTAATGATAGAATGAACGTTTGGGCTTTTACTTCTGATTGGGTTAACCCAACAAATTCTACTTTTTCAGAAGTTGCAGTTTTACCAACCGAAGCTTTTGACTCAGAATTATGTACTGCTCCACGTGGACAATGTGTTCCTCAACCAAATACAGACACAAGACTCGAAACATTATCCGATAGATTAATGCATCGACTTCAATACAGAAATTTTGAAAGTTATCAGGTCATGCTTACAAATCATACAGTTGATGCTGATAATTGTCATGCAGGAATAAGATGGTACGAAATGCGTGACAATAACGACGGAAACGGGTGGTTTATTTATCAAGAAGGTACTTATGCTCCTGATGATAATCACAGGTGGATGGGAAGTATTGCCATGAATGGCCAGGGAGATATTGCACTTGGCTATACTATTTCAAGCGACAGTATTTCACCATCAGTCAGATATACAGGTCAAACACAAGGAGCAACTCTTGGTGAAATGGATATCACAGAAGTAGAGCTTGTTCATGGAATAGGTTCACAAAATAGTTACCATCGTTGGGGAGATTACAGTTGTATGTCTATTGACCCATCTGACGACTCCACTTTTTGGTTTACTGAAGAATATATGAAATTTGGCTGGCAAACAAGAATTTCTTCTTTCAATTTTGAACCTGTTCCTCCTGCCACAGCTGAAGCCGGAGAGAATGATACCGTTTGTGAAAATCAAGTTTTTTATACTAATGGTAATGGAACAAATTTTACCTCAGTTCTGTGGACAACAATGGGAGATGGCTTTTTCCCATACAAAAATTCACTTGAAGCAATGTACTGGCGCGGAAATGGAGACCTTGAAAATGGGGAAGTCAATCTAATTTTAACAGTTTATGGATATATTCCGGGTGATTTAGTTAGTGATACTTTGCTACTTACATATAATTATATGCCTGAAGTATCTGCCGGAAACGACACTATAATATGCCAAGGTAATTCAATAACTTTATCAGGATATGCTATTAGAGAGGATTCATTACTTTGGACAACTTCAGGTGATGGTATCTTTAGTAATGATACTATTCTTAATCCTACATATACTCCGGGTGCAGATGACATTTTAAATACTTCTGTTGAACTAACTCTTTCAGCGTCGGCTACAATACCTTGTACAGATAGTGTTTCTGATAAAATTACTTTGAATATTGATGACTGCACAGAAATATTTGAATTATCTAACAACCAAATTTCTATAATAATTCAACCAAATCCAACAAAAGGTGTTTTTGCTATCTCAATAAAAAATACTGAATGTAAAACCGTTAATATTAATATTCATGACATTACCGGCAAAACAATATTAAAAGATAAACTCGCAAATACAGATAAAATATCGAAAGACTACGATTTGTCGTCATATCTAAAAGGTGTTTATTTTATTGAAGTTATTTGTGGAGATATCAGGAAAACTGAAAAATTATTAATTAAATAGATTTTATTTATAAAAAAAGAAACACGTCATACAATGGCGTGTTTCTTTATTATTATCTATAAAGTTTTTATCTATGCAAATACTTTCTCTAACTCTTCTGTTTTTTTAAGCACTATCTTTTTACAAGCCATTTCAGCAGCTTTAATTAACGGATAACCAACCGGAGACCCTGTTAATAATGGATGCGTACCTATTTGAGAAGTAATAAGAGAGCTTAAAGTCATCTTATTTTCAATTGCAAGACCAATAACATTTACAAGTTCTCCACTACTTAATCCGCCCATAATTTCGCCGCCAAGTAATATTCTTGTTTCTTTTGATGCAATTAATTTTATCATTTGCATGTGTGTTCCGGGCAATGATCCAGGATGTTTGTCAGGTCCTTTAAAAACTCCGGTAACTATTTCAAATCCTTCTCTAATTGCCAATGTTTCGGTTAAACCGGCAGTTGCGAATGCTGTATCGCCAATTGCTGTTGAATATATTGCAATTGTTCCTCCAAAACTTCTTGGTGTTGCTAATTTATAAAGATTAAAACCTACAACACGTGATTCAGCGCAAGCTGTTGATGCAAGCATTGTAGAACATGTTTTTCGTGTAAAATAATCTTTTTTCTCAGCACAATCACCTGTTGCAAATACATCTGCTCGATTTGTTCTTAAGTATTCATCAACTTTAATAAAACCTCTCTCATTAATTTCCAAACCACATTTAATTGCTAATTTAGTATTTGGAACATAGCCCATTGAAAGAATTACAGCGTCAGCATCAATTTTTCTTCCATCTTCCAACATTACTCCGGAAACTTTTTCTTCACCTAATATTTCTTTTATTCCAGTTCCTGTAATTACATTAATTCCCCTGCTTTTAATAATTTGCTCAGCTTCATCGGCAAATTCCTTATCAAAAGCCAAACCTAATATCTGTGGCAATTTTTCAACAAGTGTAACCTTTTTACCTGTTTTATTAATTTCATCAGCTACTTCAACACCAATAAATCCTGCACCAACAACAACAATATTTTTTGCATCTTTTATTCTTCTTTGAAAATCATCAAGATAAACTTTGTTTTTGGGAATCACAAAAACATTTTTAAGTCCGGCACCTTTCAACCATTTTGGTATTAAAGGAGTTGATCCGGTTGAAATAATAATTTTCTCATAACTTATTTCTTCACCGTTTGCTAAAATGCAAATTTTATCGTTAATATTAACATCAACAACTTCACCTATCATAATTTTTACTCCTGCTTTTTCAAAACCGGCATCAGGTAAAATATTATTTTCAGTTGTTTCCACTGTTCCAAAAATATATGGAATACCACATGGAATCATAACTTTTTCCTCTTTTCTTACTAAAAGAACTTCTTTATCAGGATTTTTCATTTTTGCTGTGGCAGCGGCAGTAATACCGGCTGCACTTCCTCCTACAACTAATACATCTGTTTTCTTCATAATTAATTTAAATTTTATAATAATTTACAGTTAATACTTATTTTCTTATGCTGACATCTTTGCCAAATCTTCTAAACCATTAATATCTATAAGTTTTATTCGTTCGCTATTGAAGGCAATTAACCTTTTTTCATTAAACTTTCGTAAATACATTGTGAGGTTTTCTCTTCCAATATTTGAATAATTCACTAAATCTTTTTTCAAAAGTTTAATCGTATTCGACCCAAATTTTTTAGATACTATTAAAAGTGTCTCAGCCAGTCTTTCTTTTTCAGATTTTTGAACTATTGAAATATTTCTTCTCTCGGCTTCAATCAGTAATTTGCTTAAACTATCAATAATACAAAATGATAATTCTGGTTTTTCTTCTAATAAGCGCATAAATTCTTTAGTTGGAATTTTGCATACAATAGAATCCTCAATAGCTGCAACTGAAGTTTTATGATTTTCATCTAAAATTACCGATCTCATTCCAAACAAATCTCCCGGAGTAACAAACCTTACAATTTGTTCAACTCCATTATTTCCCTTTTTGAATATTTTTACTTTTCCTTCTCTTAAATAATAAATTCCTGTAGGTTTTGAATTTTCCTGAAATAAGTTATTACTCTTTTCAACAAATTCATTTTTTCTGTTTTTACATAAACACAAAATATCGGAAATCTTTGATTCATCGAAACAAATTTTCACAATATTGCTTGTTTCGCTTTTGTTTGATTTATTATTTGTTTTCATAGTTTTAAATTTTATTTGTCCATAAAAAATAATTTATTGTATCTTTTTTTCGACTATAAAATTACTTTACACTTATTACTATTATTAATTTTTGTGGCAGTATTACTTTGTATCTCTATATGAGTTTTTTTAATTTTTCTTATGAGTTTTATCAATTTATTTTATCATAAATTCCATACTTTTTTGATTATAAGTAAATATTTTTGTTTTACTTTTGTTAAGTGAATTATTTAGAAGTAAACATCACTTAAAAAAACAGTATTTATTTATATTGTTAGGATTTTGTATTCAGCATTTTACGAATCATAAATTGAATAAAAAATGGCACACAATTTTGAAGAGATTAATTGCATTGATTGTAAATATCAATCAAATTGTTTTAATAAACTTATTCAATCCGAACTTGAGTTTATTAATCAGAATAAAGTATTAGTAAAATATAAAAAAGGCGAAACTATTTATAAACAAGGTGCATTTTCTTCTCATATCATGTATGTTGTAAATGGTTATGCAACAAAATATTTAGAAGGAACAAACAATAAAAATCTTATTGTAAAAATTATTAAACCATTCGAATACATCGGTTTATCATCATTATTCTGCATTAATGAACATTGCTATTATTCTGTATCTGCAATTACAGATACAACATTGTGCTTGATTAAAAAAGATGATTTAAAAAAACTAATATCAATAAATAATGAATTTGCTCAAGAAATTATAAAGTGGTACTGTATTAATGACAAGGAAACTTTTAACAAATTAAAAAGTATTAACAACAAACACATGCCCGGTCTTTTAGCTGAAGCCATTATTTATATTAATCAAAAAGAATATAGTGAAATAGCTTCAATAATTACAAGAAAAAACTTAGCTGAATTATCAGGTATTTCAGTTGAAAGCACAATTCGTATTTTATCAGAATTTAAAAAAGAAAAAATTATTGATTTTGATGGAAAAGCCATTAAAATCATAAACAAAGAAACATTAATTAACATCAGTAAAAATGGTTAATCAGACTTTAATTTATTCAATTATTTTATGATTAAATTATGACAAATATCATTAATAAAATACTGTAAATATTCTTACCAAATTATATAGTAAATGTTTTTACTAAATTGATTAATTATTTTACTTTTGCTCATCTTATATTATATTTTTTTTAAAATATATTAGTTTTAATGCAATTTTTTAACCACAAAAATGTAACATAACGTGAATGATGTAATAATTTTTTCAATAATATCATTAGGGGGAATTGGCCTCGCTGCAGCAATCATTTTGTATTTTGTTGCACAAAAATTCAAAGTTATTGAAGACCCCAAAATTGATGAAGTTGAAGAAGCACTACCAGCAGCAAATTGCGGTGGCTGTGGATATCCAGGCTGTCGAAGTTTTGCTGAAGCTTCTGTAAAAAAAGCCAATAAAGATAAAAACATCGAAGGACTTTTTTGTCCTGTTGGGGGTAATGAAGTTATGAGCAAAGTAGCAAGCATCTTAGGGCTTGAAGCTAAAGAGCAAGAACCTATGGTTGCAGTCTTACGTTGCTCAGGTTCTAAGGAAAATGCTCCTAAAAAAGTTGACTACGACGGACCTGAAACATGTACATTCGCTCATAATCTTTATCAGGGTGAAAGTTCTTGTCCGTATGGTTGCCTTGGACTTGGCGATTGTGTTGATGCTTGTAATTTCGATGCAATGTATATGGATGAAGAAACAGGTCTTCCGGTAATTATTGAAGATAATTGCGTTGCCTGTGGTGCTTGCGTCGAAGCATGCCCACGAGACATAATAGAATTAAGAGATGTCGGCAAAAAAAGCAGGAGAATATTTGTTTCTTGTGTTAATGAAGAAAAAGGCGGAGTTGCAAGAAAAAATTGTAGCGTTGCTTGTATCGGATGCGGAAAATGCTTTCAGGTATGTAAGTTCGATGCTATCACAATTGAAAATAATCTTGCATATATTGATTATGAAAAATGTAAGCTTTGCCGTAAATGTGTAGAAGTTTGTCCAACAAATGCAATACATGAATTAAATTTTCCACCAAGGAAAATAAAAACGGTTGAAAACACTAAACCAGCAGAATTAATAAAAACAGAAAATAAACAAGTTTAAAAATTATAATAAACGCAACAAACTAGTAAAACAACAATCCTTGTTTTATAACTTTGATGGTAAATTTAATTAAGTGAGGATTAATGATTAAGTGAGAAAATCAATAAAAATTTAGAAATAAGAATAAAATGGAAGTATTTATTTAATCATTTATGCATTTGATCATTTAAGCATTTCCAATAAAACAACAGTAAAGAGATTAATTTAATGCTTATCAGTAAAAAAATACGGGAGGATAAGAATATTGAAAACATTTAAATTAGGCGGAGTTCATCCTGCTGGGAATAAAATTTCGGAACACAAAGCAATTGAAGTGCTTCCAATTCCAAAACAAGTTCAAATACCACTTGGCCAAAATCTTGGTGCTCCTTCAGTTCCAATTGTAAAAAAAGGTGACGAGGTTAAAGTTGGACAACTTATTGCAAAAAGTGAAGCTTTTATTTCTTCAAATGTTCATTCATCAGTTTCAGGAAAAGTTTTGAAAATTGATAACGTAATCAATCAGAGCGGTTATAAACAACCTGCAATTGTAATTAATGTTGCTGGAGATGATTGGATGAATAATATTGATCGTTCAGAAACTTTGAACAAAAATATTACTGAATCGAAAGAAGAAATTATTAAAAAAATTCATGAATTAGGAATTGTTGGACTGGGAGGTGCTACATTTCCATCTCATGTAAAATTAATGGTTCCTAAAGGCAAAATAGCTGAAGTACTAATCATCAATGGAGTTGAATGCGAACCATATCTCACAGCTGACCACAGGGTAATGCTCGAAAAAGCTGACGAACTTATGGTTGGAACAAAAATTTTAATGAAAGCTTTAGGTGTAAACAAAGGTCTTATCGGTATTGAAAATAACAAACCAAATGCCATTGAACATCTTCAAAAGATTTCAAAAAATTACGATGGCATCGAAGTTCATTCGTTAAAAGTTAAATATCCTCAAGGTGGTGAAAAACAGTTAATCAAAGCTTTGACAAACAAAGAAGTTCCATCAGGCAAATTACCAATAGAAGTTGGTTGTGTTGTTCAAAATGTAGGAACTGCATTTGCTGTTTATGAAGCTATTCAAAAAAACAAACCGTTATTCGAGCGTGTAGTAACTATTACCGGAAAATCAGTAAAAAACCCTTCTAACTTCCTTGTTAGAGTAGGAACACCAATTTCTGAACTTATTGAGGCAAGCGGTGGAATTCCTAATAATACAAGTAAAATTGTAGGCGGTGGTCCAATGATGGGAAAAGCATTAGTTACACCCGAAGCTCCTATAGTAAAAGGCTCTTCCGGTGTTTTACTTTTCGATGAAAAAGAAAGCAAACGAGTTAAAGAAAAATCATGTATCAGATGTGGCAGTTGCATAAGAGTATGTCCAATGGGTCTTGAGCCGGTTCTTATCTCACAATTATCAAAAATGGAAATGTATGAAGAAGCGGAAAAAGCAAATATTATGGACTGCATTGAATGTGGTTCATGTCAATACACTTGTCCATCGGGGAAACCGTTACTTGATTATATCAGATTAGGGAAATTTAAAGTTGGACAAATAATTAGAAACAGAGGAAAAAAATAAAATATGAACTTACTTACAGTTTCAGGTTCTCCACATATTCATGGAGACAATTCAGTAAAAAAAGTAATGTACGGCGTTGTTTATGCTTTGATACCTGCAATGCTCATTTCAATCTATTTTTTTGGATTTGATGCAGTAAGGGTAATGTTAATATCAGTTGCCGCCTGTATATTATTTGAATTTCTTATTCAGAAATATTTGATAAAAGGACCTATTACAATTAACGACGGTTCTGCATTAATAACCGGTATTTTACTAGCATTTAATGTGCCAAGCAATTTACCCATTTGGATAATCATTGTTGGAGCCTTTGTTGCTATAGGGATTGCAAAAATGTCTTTTGGTGGATTAGGGAAAAACCCGTTTAACCCTGCTTTGGTTGGGCGAGTATTTTTATTGATTTCGTTTCCTGTACAAATGACAAAATGGCCAAAACCCTCAATTTTATTTAGCAATATTACTGATGCTATTTCTGGACCAACTCCTTTAGGATTTTTAAAAGAAGAATTGAAAGGAGAGCGTACTGTACAAGATATTATCGAAAAGGGTTCGACATGGGTAGTTGATGGTGTTGAACATTCATACAACATTCCAAATTATATTGATCAGTTAGTAGGTAATATGGGTGGTTCGCTTGGCGAAGTTTCAGCTATTGCATTATTGATTGGCGGATTATACCTTTTACTTCGTAAAATCATCACTTGGGAAATTCCTGTTACATATATTGGAACAGTAATAATTTTCACAGGAATATTATGGGTGGTTAATCCGGAACAATTTGTTAATCCACTATTTCATCTTATAACAGGTGGATTGATGCTTGGAGCTTTCTTTATGGCTACAGATATGGTATCTTCACCTATGTCGTCGAAAGGACAAATAGTTTTTGGAATTGGAATCGGATTACTTACTGTGATAATACGTATTTGGGGAGCATACCCCGAAGGCGTTTCATTTGCAATTTTGATAATGAATGCTTTTACACCATTATTAAATAATGCTTTTAAACCAAAAAGGTTTGGGGAAGTTTTAAAAATAAATCACTAATACAATAATAAAAAAAAATAAACCATGGCTAAAAAAGAATCATCCTTTATTAATATGGTGCTCACTTTATTCATTGTTACAAGCATCTCAGCTTTAGCTTTAGGAGGAGTATATAATCTAACAAAGGGGCCTATTGCATTAGCTAAAAAAGCAAAACTGGAAAATGCAATCAGCAATGTAGTTCCTGAATTTGACACTTTAGTTGAATTTAAAATTATGCCTGCAAAAGGAAAAGACTCACTTACTTTTTACCGGGCGTTTTATAAAGACTCGCTCGTTGGCACTGCAATTAAGACATATACGAATATTGGATTCGGTGGATTAATTTCAATAATGGCAGGTTTTTCACCTGATGGGAAAATAATTAATACTGCTGTATTGGAACATAAAGAAACTCCCGGTCTTGGCGATAAAATGGATATTAAAAAATCTACCTGGAGTGAACAATTTAGAAACAAAAACCCTGAAGATTTTGATCTTTACGTTACAAAAGATGGAGGAAAAGTTGATGCAATAACAGCAGCAACAATTAGTTCAAGGGCTTTTTGCGATGCTATGAACCGTGCTTATAAAGCTTATAAATTAGAAGAAGGAGGAACAAAATAATGAATCAATTACAAAATTTTACAAAAGGTTTCATTAAAGAAAACCCTGTTTTTATACTTTTATTAGGACTTTGTCCTACACTTGGTGTTACAACAAGTGCTATTAACGGACTTGGAATGGGATTGGCAACTGCATTTGTACTTACAATGTCGAATTTGGTTATTTCAATAATTAAAAATGTTATTCCCGACAAGGTACGAATTCCGTCTTTTATTGTGATAATTGCATCTTTTGTTACAATAGTTGAACTTGTAATGCAAGGTTTTGTTCCGGCATTATTCGAACAATTGGGATTGTTTATTCCTCTTATTGTTGTTAACTGCATTGTGTTGGGACGTGCAGAAGCGTTTGCTTCAAAAAATACAGTATTCTCTTCCATTATTGATGGATTAGGAATGGGATTAGGATTTGCATTTGCTCTAACAATTTTAGGCGGCATTCGTGAAATTCTTGGCAGTGGTGCAATATTCGGATGGAAATTTATTGAAGGCGATGGTATTTTGGTTTTTGTTTTAGCTCCCGGAGCTTTTATAGTGTTAGGTTACTTAATTGCAATTGTAAATAAAATTAATAAAGCTTGAAAAGAAGTCATTAAAGTGAACTAATGTTTGGAGTGTTTAAAGTTTGGAGTGCCTAAAGTTTGGAGTGCCTAAAGTTTGGAGTGCCTAGAATTAAAAACATATTAGATATTAAGATGGATAATAAAGAATTTGGCAAGCTATTAGAAACAAGGACTAAGAAATTCGCAATTAGTATTATTAATATATCAATTTCATTGCCTAATACATCTGAGGGTAAAGTGATAAAAAATCAGCTTACAAAATCAGGAACAAGTGTAGGAGCAAACTATAGGGAGGCAAACAGGGCAAGAAGTAAAGCAGATTTTGCAAATAAAATTAAAATATGCGAAAGTGAAGCAAGTGAAACAGTTTATTGGTTAGAGATAATTACTAATCTAAACTGGAGTGATTTTGAAAAGATAAAATTAATCTTACTAGAAGCAAATGAAATACTTGCCATTTTTACATCAATTGGAAAGAATTTAAAACTTTAGGCACTCTAGGCACTTTAGTCACTTTAGGCACTAATTAGCAAAGAGAGAAAATATAATATTTAAATAAAACAGAATAGAATAAAATAAAACAAAAATGGAATACATTCTAATAATAATCGGAGCAATATTTGTAAACAACATTGTACTATCACAGTTTCTTGGGATATGTCCTTTCCTTGGTGTTTCAAAGAAAATATCTACTGCTGCAGGAATGAGTGGTGCAGTGCTTTTTGTTATGACTCTTGCTACAATAGTTACATGGTTAATTCAAAGCTATATTTTAAATCCACTTAATATTGGTTTCCTACAGACAATTACATTTATTCTTGTAATAGCTTCGCTTGTTCAGATGGTTGAAATTATTCTAAAAAAGATTAGTCCGGCATTATTTCAAGCACTCGGGATTTTTCTTCCATTAATAACAACAAACTGTGCTGTACTTGGTGTTGCAATTTTAACTATTCAAAAAGATTTTAACTTACTCGAAAGTGTAGTATTTGCTATATCCAGCGCTATAGGTTTTGGATTAGCACTTATACTTTTCTCAGGAATTCGCGAACATTTAAATCTAATGGAAGTACCAAAAGGAATGAGAGGTGTTCCAATCGCACTTATTTCGGCAGGTATTCTTGCTCTTGCTTTTATGGGATTTTCTAATCTTGTTTAAAAATAAAAAAATATCAAAAAAAATTCTTGTTTGATTTATTGAAAATCTTTTTACCAAACAAGCTGATCTGGAGATTTTCTTTAAATATATTTAATAGAACTACCTATATCTACAATGCCTTATTTTTTTACCAAACCTGAAAATTATTAAAATGCCAGATTAAAAAACGGTCAAGTGCATATACTTGCTCTATGCAAACAAACACATTCTTAAACCTTAATTTTGATAGAAATAAAATTCATTATAATAATAATAATTACTCCAAATATGGTTATTACTAATCGTAAAGAATCAGATAATTCAAAAGTTATTAAGGCAGCAATTAATGATAATAATAATGGAGCAGAAATCAAATGAAGCTTTTTATATAATTCATTTGTAAGACTTCGGTAAATACGAACCGGAGCACATGGTTCAATCTTCAACGCATTTCTTATATCAAGATCAATTAAAATTGGTAGGATATCTACATTATTATTATCAATTTTTTCAACATTTACCAAATTTAATAAAGAAACATAATATTGTATATTTGCACAAATATCTATAAAAGAAATATAACATTCTACCAGAAAAAAATAACTTAATTACCACAATTTTATATTTATTCTTTATCAATCCAATAATCTGGTTTACGATGTTGATGTGCCACAGCAATTACAAATATATGATCACTTTCTACAGAGTATAATAGTTTATAAGGAAATTTATGAAGTAAACATTTTCTTATATCGCCACGTTCTACTGACCACGCTTCAGGATATTCAGAGATTCTTATTGCCGTCTTTTTGATTTCTTCTTTCAATCTCCATCCGAGCCCCTTGTACTCAATTTCATAAAAATGAATTGCATCATACAACTCCAAATTCGCATATTTTGAGAAGATAACTTTCATTTTTAATCCTTAAATATTTCCTCCATAGGAATTCCTTCAAGTTTTCCTTCTCTATACGCTTTAAGTCTTTTTTCTGCTTCGCCTGCCCATATCTCATCAATTTTTTGATCAGGTTCATCAAGACTCTTCAACAAACCTTCAATAATCATAAATCGCTCTTCCGGTTTAAGTGATAAAGCTTGGCCTAATATTTTTTTGCTACTCATATTATTTTACCTCCTTTTTAATAAAACATGACATATTTACTAAATAACAAATATCTATATAATATACTCAATATCCTAACAAAAATGCAATTAATATAATTCAATTTTCTAATCTTGTTTATAAATCAAAAAAAAATTAAATAAACACTTTCTTCACATAAGGTGAAATTGACAATCTAAGCAAGGCTGAATATTAAATATCAAATTCTATTTCTCTTCCTACTTCAAGATGGTTTCTGGAATGTAAAATCAAATGATCACTGCTTGCTCCAATAACTTTGGCATTTATTCTCGGAGTTATAGCTTTTGTATCAACATCTTGTTCCCCGATTCCAATTATAATCCTATTGATATTACCAATATCTGCAAACTCGGGTATATTTCCAAACGCATTTTGACATATTTCACCATAAGGCAAAGATGGTTTTAATTTACTTTCGATAACCTCACATATTAGAGTAAATGCATCAGTATATAAATTCGGGATTTTGTTTCTGTGAAGAGTTTCCCTGCCAAGTAAAATAGCTTCGCCAATTCTTAAGTTATTTATATTCCCAATATTTTTAATAGATGAAAACCATTCATAATTTGCCGAATTTCCACCAGAGATCATCTGTAGTTTTATATTATATTTATCTTGGATACGATTTGCTGTTTGAGAGAATTCAATCATGTTTTTCTCTGTTGGTTTAACACCTCCAAAGCAAGCAAGATTCACACCAATACCATATAATTCAATGCCTTTTAGCTGTATTATTTGTTCAATGACCGAGTCAATATCTTCAGGTAATATCCCTTCTCTTAAATCACCAAGTTCTAACATTAAAACTACTTTATGTCTTTTGCCTTGTTTTAGAGAATGTTCTGATAATAATTTAATTGTTGATATTTCAGAATTTAAACTTATGTCGACATATTTAACGACCTCTGCAACTTCGGTGTGAGTGGGCAGTCGTGTAAGCAAAAATTTTGCTTATACCCCAAATCCTTTCAATTTTTTTATATTCTGAACAAGGGAAACTGCTATGGTGGTGATCCCACTCTCAAGAATTGCATTTGCAACTTATTCCTTATATCTTTTTAAAGCTGATTTTATAATTTTATCAATTAAGTCAGAAGCACTCATATTAGCCGCAGCAGCCATAAAACCAATATAACTATGCGGTTTTTCTTTTGGTGTACACATTAAACCTGCAAAGGAGTTTCCTTCTAAAAGAAAAGGACCTTCTTTGGTTAATATGGTATCAATTCGTCCGTAATCTTTAAAACCAATAGTCTGGTAAGCATTTTTTGCAAATTCCTTGATTTTACTCATATTTTCATCATTTAATCTTGCCGGACAAAAAAAGCTGTCATCATCAATTTCTTTTTTATCAAAAGTTAAAAAACGCGCCTCTCCGCTAAAAGAAATTTCAAGTGGTGGCAATACCTCAATATCATTTCCATTGCCTATTACACCAAAAGTAATTTCAGTACCCTGCAAAAACTTTTCAATTAAAACGGGTTGTTTTATTGTGTTTAATCTTTCTTCAACACCTTTTACAAGTTGCTCAAAATTTTCAACAATAGAGTTGTCGTCAATTCCAGCACTTCCCCTGCCTGCAACCGGTTTAATAAACAGGGGATAATCAAATGGAGGGTTGTCTTTAAATACAGAACAATCTTCTACAGATTTTGCCACATGAAAAGGGGAGGTTTGTAATCCTTCACTTTCCCATATTTTTTTTGCTAATGATTTATCAGTTGCTACAGCAATTGCAGCGGTATCTGATCCTACAAAAGGTATTTCCAGTTCTTCCAGTATAGCCGCTTCTACCATACTCGATACATTAAACACTAAATCGACCTTGCTATCTGCCAAATCTTTAATAAAAGATTCTCCCCAGTTTATTGTATAGACTTCATAACCTGCATCAATCAGCGCTTGTTTGTGATGAGCAACCTCTTTGTGTGTTTCGTCAACTACATTATCTGCACCGGCAAATTTTTCCTGTAATTTAAAATTTCCTCTTTTTTTGTTTAATAAACCAATCTTAATTTTTTCCATCGAACCTCCTCTTTTATAAATTCTGTTTTTTCATAGGTTAATAACATGCTATGATCAATCAATATTCCTTCAGATAATTTATGTATTTTCTTTTGTGTGTACGCAGAAATAGCTGCCATTTTTTGAGTGGGTTTCATCTTATATCTTAAAATGGCGCCATAAACAATCATGTTAATTAATTTATTGAATCCAATATCGTTGAAATTCAGAGTTCTTCTCAAATAACTATCATCTCCAAGTCCTGGAAACAGATTAATCTCAAGTACATAAAAATTACTGCCATCATATCGAATGTCCACTCTTCCCACATCTTTACCATTTATAGATTGCATAGTTTTTAAAGCGATACTTTTCAGTTTTTCTTTTATTAATGAATCATTAACTTCGCTTATCTTGTCGGTTTCCGGATTGTTTTTCACTTTTTCATCCAACAATTTTACACCGTTTGTATCAGGAATAATTATTTCTGCAAAAGTTGTAACCCTGTTCCCATCATTGTTTAACACACCTACTGTATATTCTCTGCAATTTTTGCCGCCAACATATTCTTCAACCATGGCAGGTTGTTTGAATTTAGCAAGTAAATCTTTTACTATTTTCTCAAATTGATCCCGATTATGTGCAATACTTACCCCTTCACTGCAACCACTTCCCCTGGGTTTCAACACCACTGGATATTCAGGAAAACCTTTATTTATATCTTCATCAGATGATACTATAAAAAATTCGGGAGTTAGAATTTCATCTTTTATAAAAAATGCTTTTGCTTTTTCTTTTAAAAGTGCATTGCAGACAGCTTCAGAACCTGAACCAACAAATGGAATTCCTAGTTCTTCAAGTATGCTGGAAACAAATATATCTCTGTTGTCATCTACATATTCGGACAAAGTCAAAACTATTGATTCATCACATTTGATTTTTTTCAAATCCTGATAAAATTGCTTTAAATTATAAAAGTTGATAAACGATACATTATTTCATGTTTCCGTGAGTGCTTTGGTAATTTCAATTTCTACATTTTTTGTCCGCCAGGTGTTAAATTCTGTAGGTTTTAAACCGTCCCCGTTAAAAATAATTATGTTCATTTTTTTAAATTTTCCTTATTATTAAATTCATTCTCTCTTTAGCTGATATTATTTTACCTTCAAGATAAATATCAACTCCACCATTTCTTAATTTCGTATTCCATTTTATAGCTTCAGGGAATTCCTCTCTGCTATACATTAACTGAGGCACCGGTAAAAACCCCATTTTAAAGATGTCGTAAAAACCTTGCGGAGTATATGTGTCTTTTAAATTAGTCTCAATAGTATTTATTACTATTTCAGCTTCACTTATAAGATGAAGCATTCTTTTTTTTACATCCTGATTCTCATCCATATTATCTATCCAGCCTTTTTTGCGATACTCCCGGTATTTATTAAGAGAATGCAATGTTATTTTAATGCTCTCATCTATTATTTCCGGTGTTGCCAAATCATTGCCCTCTGAGTAGCTAACGACATGAATAATATCGGGACTTTGATTATTGAAAGGTTCAATGTCATCCATTAAAGCAGTTATTGATGCAAGTTGTTTTTTTGCCTTATTGATATCGTGTGATAAATAACTTAGTCCAACCCTTGTTTGCAAAAATACTTTAAAATTCGAATCTTCAAGACTTTTTACTATACTTAATGTTGCTCTTGCTTTGGCTAAATCATTAATTGCAGATGTATGCTTAGGGTCGTTTAACATTATTTGAAGAATAAAATGTTTTATTCCTAGTTTTTTAGCCGCTTTTGCAGCAAGAAAAGCTGATACCACATAACTTATATCGTCAGATGATCGGAATGCAAAATGATGAGCTACATTTGCTTCATAAGGTTTACCGGATTTTGCAATATATTTAATTGTTTCAAAATGTTCGGTTAAATTATCAAGCAAATTTAATTCTCCCCGTCCATCTATTTTACAAAACCACCATAGGGATAAAGCATGCCAGGCAATATTTAAAGATTTCTCATGTATTTCCGCTTGTTTGCGAAGATTTTTTGTACCGGAATAAGTTCTTACAAGCATTGGCTTTGCAGCTTCATAAATGCGTTCATATTCCTCCGGTGAATTAATCCCTACACCTCCACCATTATGAAGATCATCCCAGTCTTCTCCAAATTTTGCCTGAGTTAATTGTGAAGTTCCTATCGACAGTACATCCAGATAGCCGCTATGAGCCAATAAACGTGACCATTCAATAAATTGTTTTACAGATTCATATCTGTTTTCAAGATAAGGTCCTGCGTGAGCTCTTATTATAGGTGGCAGATTATTATTCCTTCCATGATTGATACGATCTATTAAACTGTCATTTGCTGTTCCGAAATTTTTATATCCACTTCTATCCACAGATAGTGTTGATATATAATTTCCTTTATCGATTATTTCTTTACCAAAGCCATCTAAGGTGATTTTATATGTACTATCATCTTTAAATCCTTTTGGTGCTTTTGAAGGATCTATGCCAAGCATTTTCAGACTATCTGTAAATGATTCATCACCATAAAAAACAATTACGTCTTTATATAAATATTTAATTTTATTACAAGCTTCAGGTAATCCTGCAAACCAAATACTTTTTAGTTTTCCACCGTCTTTTACCAACATTTTTTTTGATTTCAATTGGTACATAAGTTTTTGGAATATCAGTACTGCATCATCAACATTCAGGCGGTAACTAAAGCCTAAAACTTTAATATTATTTTTTATAATCCATTCTTCGATTAATGATGAATTGTATATATTTCTGGGATTTGTAATTGCTTTTGATACTTTAGAGTTTGCAACAACAACTTTAAATCCACATTCTGTAAGAAGCTCCTTAATTGCTGCCATACCAAGAGTATGGGCGTCAAAATCTGTTTTTGCTAAACCAATTGTATCAGCCAATGTTATAGTATTATTCATAATTCTATTAACTTACAGAATTTATCTTAGTCTCAATGTTAAATTTCTTTTCTTACTTAATGGGTATATTCCATCAAATCAGATATTAAATTATCAGGTGAAAGACCCAATTTGTGCAAAGTTCTGCCCTCTGAACGAAAGTCAATATCTAATAATTTACTTCCTTCTTCAATAAAATAATCAATTGTTGGTGTTGGAATCCCCAGATTTTTACCGAATGAAGACATAGGCACCAATCCTGTTGGAATATCATCCCAAACATATCTGTGATTTATTGTTGTAGGAGCCAAAATATCTTTATATGTCGGATTAAATTTTATCATTTTATAAATAGTAGATTGAGGAAGTCCATATCTTGAATTTAACCAATCAGGTACAGAAAGAGAATTTACTCCAATAGCCGCAGCAATAGATTGAAATTCAAAATCTACTTTTTCGATATAATGTGCAATTTGCTTTGTGAGGCCATCGGTGTAAAAATTAAATTTTTCTTTTCGTATGATTCTTTCTTTATTTAATAGAAATATTATAGGATGAAATATAGCACCGATATTACTAAAACTTGTATCTAAAAATGAATCTGCTTTGATTAGATTTGGAAAAACATCAGAAAGAATATTAATTACATAATCGGTATCACAAGAATGTAATGCAGATACAGAAACATTTATTTTAACTCCTTTAACTTCTATCATACGTGGTTCTGTGAGTCTTGCGGCAAAAAACAAAGTATTTGCTTCAGCTATAATAACATTTGCTTTGCACCCCGCTTTTTTCAATGTTTGGCTAAACAATAAAGTTCCACATGTTCTGCCTGGTACAAGTAAAATTATTTGACCATTTTTTAAATAAGGAAAAATCTTTTTTGCAATGTCTTCATGTCCGTTTGCAGTTATAACAATAATTATAACATTACTATTTAATATTGCTTTTGATAGGTTAGTGCCCACATAATCCGGCTTTATTTTATTAATTAAATTACCGAATTTTATATTGTACCCATTTTCTCTTATGAGTTTAATTCGTTTTTCAGTTCTGTTGAATAAAGAAACATCGTATCCTTTTAAAAAAATGTACCCGGCAGTTACCAATCCTCCGTTTCCAGCTCCAATTACAGTATATTTCTTTTTTCTCATTTTATATCCTTCTAAAATTTCTTATGCCATATATTTTTTTAGCCTGCTTTGCTTATACATAATATATTATTAAACAGCCAATATCTATAAAATAAATATAATATCCTAACAAAAATGCAATTAATATAACTTGATTTTCTAATCTTGTTTAAAAGTCAATAAAAATAAATTATATGCCCGAATGTTTTGTCCATACTTTTTTTTAAGTTTGTAATGGATTTTGACATGAAACA
Source organism: uncultured Bacteroidales bacterium (assembly GCA_964404485.1). GTDB lineage: Bacteria > Bacteroidota > Bacteroidia > Bacteroidales > JAIORY01 > JAIORY01. The sequence continues at coordinate 29,061 of CAYOKJ010000023.1, forward strand.
AAAATGGAATTAGATACAATTATTAAGCTCGAAAATGTACCAATTTA
>CAYOKJ010000024.1:0-4106 GCA_964404485.1 uncultured Bacteroidales bacterium
TTGTTCTTTTTTACCTGATAATTATTTATTCGGTATGAAAAACTTAATTGCACAATCTGACTTTCGCGTTGCATTACCGAATGTTCGTAAAAAGTATCATTTTCAACAATAAAATCCCGTTTCATTGTGCCAAATAAATCTCTTACCTGGAGAATTACTGTAGCTTTTCTTTTCAGAAAATCATGTCTTAAAGCAATGTCGGAAGTAAGAAATCCTTTTCGGGAGCCCTGAGCAGTTACTGATGCACTTCTGTATCCTGTCTGTAATTGTATACGTGTAAACTGACTGAATTTGAATGTTGAATTAAATCGGGTATTCCAGTTTGTGCTTTCAGTATCAATGTCATCATTATTTAATTCTCCTACTAATCGGTAATTGTAAATACTTCCGCTTAGATTAAATGAAAACCATTTTGCCGGCTCAAATTTGAACATAACTTCAGCTCCAAGAGAATAATCATTATTGATATTACTAAAAGTATGAAGCATATATCCTTCATCTTCATTAAATTCAAATACTCTGCTTATGATGTCATGTTTGATACGATAATATCCTTCAACTGAGATAAAACCATTTTTAATTATCCTTTGCCAACCCAATTCAAAAGCATCAATATATTCAGGTTTTAAATCCGGATTCCCCACTCTTCTGTTGTTTTCGTCTATATACGAAACAAAAGGATCTAAACTCCAGCCTCGAGGACGATTAATACGTTTTGAGTAACTCGAAATAATCTGGTTGTTTTTATTTATTTGTTTTGAAAAATGTATTGTTGGAAAATAATCAAATCTATCGATTGTATAATCTTTGTTTGATGAGCTAAGGCTAATAATTCTATTTGTGTATTCACCTCTTAATCCTAATTGATAACCAACTCCAAACAATTCGTTTGCATAGATTCCATAAATTGAATGTATTGTACGGGAATAATCCATTTCATTACTGTATAATGGATTATTAATCCATCCATTATCCTTATCAAATTCATCAAACAAATATTCTTCATTTTCGTCTTCGAAGCGAGATTGAAATCCGGTTTCAAATTTGCCAATTTCACCAATTGGTCTGGTATAATCAAGTTGAACACGAATTCGATCAGATTTGGAAATTTCACTTGTTTTAATATTTATGTATGGTTCACTAATAATATCCCAGGATTCATCAGTTTTCCATTCCTGACTGGTTTCATTATTATCAGCCCAACGGTTTGAATAATAAAGATACGCTTCCAATTGATGACCTTTGTTATCGAATTTATGCAAAAAGTTTAAATTAGTGCTGTAATAATTTCTTTCTCTGGGAGTTTCGCTATTGCTGAAATTATAATATGATTCTTCGGCTGGTGAAGTCCATTCTTTACTAAAAGTTTCTCCTTCCATACCATGACTATATTTACCAAATGTTCCTTGAAGCCCAATAATTGTATTTTTTGTGATATTCCAATCCACACCCATTTTAGCTGATATTCCGCCTCTGGACATTTTCCTGTCGCTAGTTGATTCAAGAAAATATGTTGTGTCTGCCCCATAAGTTTCACGATTTGTGGTTCTATCCATTAAATAATTATCATTACGATAATTTATTCCTGCAATAAAATTGAATTTAGCAGTACGATAATTCAAGAGCAGATCGGCTCTGTATTTATCGTTTACTCCTGCGCTTGCATTAAAAACACCGGTTAAGCCATTTTCTTTTTCTTTTTTAAGAATGACATTGATAATTCCTGCTGTTCCTTCAGGGTTATATTTTGCGGAAGGATTAGTAATTATTTCAATGTTTTCGATGCTGCTTGAAGGAAGTTGTTGTAAAGCATCGCTACCTTCCAAAACACTCGGGCGGCCATTTATTAGTACTGTAAAATCTCCACTTCCTCTTAAAGTAACATTGCCCTCAATATCAACTTCAACGGAAGGAATGCTTTCCAGAACATCGGCAGCTGTTCCGCCGGCAGCATTTATATTTTGACTAACATTAACTACTTTTTTATCAATTTTGTATTCAAAAGCAGCTTTGTCGGCAATAATTTCGTATCCTTCTAATTGACTTGCTGATTGTTTTAAATAAACATCGGGAATCACTATAGCTTGACTTTTTGGAGTCACTTTTATGCTATCAATTGTTATTCTATTGTAACCAATAAAATCTATTGTCATTTTATAAAATCCGAAAGGAATTTTTGATAACATAAAAACTCCATTTTCATTAGTAACAGTTCCTGTAATCATTTCTGAATTACGTACTGCAAGAATTACAATGTTTGCATATTCAACAAAATTTCCGGTGTTTTTATCAATTACTAAACCCTCAATTGTTCCTTCTCCTTGTGGTTTCATGCCATCTTGAGGTCTTCTCTTTTGAGCTTGTGCATTAGATGAAAATATTAATGCGAAAACTAATCCTACAATAAAAAATTTACTCATAGTTAAATATTAAATAATTATTTTTTAGTTTATGACACCTGAATATTTTATTTCTTGCGTAAAGAATAGGATTATTTTTATTTTTCTTCAATAAGTGCAGAAACCGGTAAATGGTCGCTAAAGCCTTTTTCGTTATAACTACTTTTTTTTGAGGGTCGTCCGAATCTTATCGGGCTGTTATATCTGCCTTTAACCATATTTTCGAAACACTCAATTCTAAAAGAGTCTTTTCCAATTTTAAATTTGCTTTGAGAATGTATCAAACCTTTTGAAACCAATATCTGGTCAAACAAAATTGGATTTCCATTGAAAACAAAACTTCCTTTTCGCTTACCCATAGTTTCATAACAAAGATTGTACAAATAAGGATTTTTTCCGTAGGATACTTTTTTCTTGCTGCCGGTACTAAGCGCATATTCTGTAAGAGAGCGGTTAAAGGGTTCATCATTAAAATCTCCCATCACAAGAATTGGAACTTTATTGTCATAGATTTCTTGAATTCTATTAAGCCAGTAGCTAAGTGTTTCACCTGTAATCATTCGATATGGTTCTGATTTATATTGCCCTCCACTTCGTGATGGCCAGTGATTTCCAAGAATTATAAGCCGGTTTCCTTTCTCAGTATTAAACTGTGCTTGCAGTATGTTTCTTGTTGCATTTCGTTTTATAATTTCCAAACTGAATATTTTTCCTTCTTGTTGATATTTGTCAGAATCATAAATAAAGGCAATATCAATCCCGCGCTTGTCTTCTGTGTTTTGATGAATGATTTTGTAATTTCGATTTAGCGAATTTAATTTTTCCAAAAGTTTTTCGATAACTATCTTGTTTTCTACTTCACAAACTCCAAAAATGTCGGGTCCTTTATTATTATTTATTTGTTTAATTACCCAACTTAAGTTAGTTAGTTTTTTTTCAAGGACACTTTCGTTCCATCCTTTTAATTCGTTTTTTATTGATTTGGCGAGCTTCTCGTGGCGGTCAGTAGAGTTTTGAATATCGAAAAGATTTTCAAGATTCCACCAGCTGATGTAATGTTGAGTCATTTTATTTTTGTTTTAGTTGTATAATATTTGAGTAGTGTTTTTGTATATAAATAGTTATTTTGTCCTTTGAATATTCGATAATTTAAAATATTTTTGGAAACCACATCGGAACTTCTTTTATGTAATTTTCATAATTAATTCCATATTTCTTTAACAGGATTTCTTCTTCATATTTAGAAATATAATAATAAAATGCAATGATAAACATACTGATAATTAACGAAAAAATTGAACACGAAGTAATAGTTAATCCCAGATATAATAATATTGATCCGAGGTAAATCGGATGCCTGACTTTATTAAAAACTCCTTTGCGTATAACACTGGGTTTTTCTCTTTTTTCACCAAAAACAATTTTTAAACCTCTCCAGGAAATATATCCTGAGGTTATGAGAAATAATGCCGAAACTATTATTATTACAAATGCCGGAATGTAATTATTAAGAAATGTAGAATATTCCAGTATAAAAGAATCGCCAATCCAAACAATCAGAAAAATCAATAATAATATTAATTGTCCTGCATCTCCAAATTTATGCTCACCGGCAAGGTCTTCACGGTCATGATGTCTTTTTACTTTTTTTTCATCCATTGTTTATGGTTTTTGTGTTAACAAATTTAATTATTAAATGATATTATA